>JAFYQY010000102.1 GCA_017559685.1 Alistipes sp. | reverse complement strand
GAGTTCGTGCAGTATAACCTCGTAAAGGAGGGCTACGAAGTCGCTTGTGCCACAAATGGTCTCGAGGCGGTCGATATGGCCGTCACGTTTCGTCCGCATCTTATCCTTATGGATATGATGATGCCCGAGATGGATGGTCGAGAGGCTTGTCGTGCGCTTCGTGCCAACCCTGCAACAGCAAAGATGATGATTGTCTTCCTCTCGGCTGTTTGCGAGGAGGAGAGCCTTGTCGAGTGCTACGAGGCCGGTGCTGATGACTATATCACTAAGCCGGTGAGTATGAAGGTGCTATGCTCTCGTGTTGGTGCTATCTGTAAAAGAGTTGAGAGTGGCGAGCGAGAGGTTTTTCCAAAGTCGGCTCGCCTTGTCGAGGAGCGTCAAGCCTTCGTGTCGAACAAGGGTGAGGAGATTCGCCTTGCGGTCAAGGAATTCGAAATCTTGCGACTCCTGATGTCCGAGCCCCGCATCTTTACCCGTGAGGAGATTTTCGATTCGGTATGGGGTAGTGGCGTAGTTGTGGGTTCTCGTACCCTCGATGTACATATTCGCCACCTGCGCAGTAAAATAGGTGATAACTATATCTCTACCTGCAAGGGTGTAGGCTTCTCATACGAGGAGTAATAGCCTGATTATTAAATCGTTTGTAAAAATTAGAAGGATATGATTTCAATGCTGAAACTTTTGGCACTGACTCTTTTGGTCGGCTCGAACAATGACTATTGGGGGTATACCTATTTGGCTGAGGGTAACGACAAGGTCTATGCGCTTCGCAGTTTGGAGCCAACATCGTCGCTCTGCACATTCGATAGTGGTGTGTTGAAAGGCCGAGAGGGCGTTATTGAATTGGCGTCGTTGCAGGTGCCAATGTGCGAGTGCGTTACCGAAGGTGCACACTCTTGCCATATAACTTTGTTGTCTCGAGAGGCTGTTGTTGCTGACTATACGAGCGGTACGCTTTCGCTCTTTCCGCTTGACGAGAAGGGTAATGTAGAGGGTAAACCTCGTATTTTGCGCTTCGAGGGCTCGGGTGCACATCCCGAGCGTCAGCAGTCGCCACACATCCACTCATCGGCTTTGTCTCCCGATGGCAAGGAGTTGGTGGTGGTCGATCTTGGCACCGATCGCATCTATCGTTTTGTTGTAGAGAACGGTAGAGTAGTTGCCCCGCAGTTGTCGTACGTCCAGTTGCCAGCAGGCTGTGGCCCTCGTTTTAGTGTATTTAGCAACGATGGTGCATACCTATATATAGTTACAGAGTTGAGCGACGAGGTTATGGTCTATCGCACCTCAGATTCTACACTCCAAAGCAGATATGCTCTCAGTGGCGAAAACCCTGAAGGTGGAGCGCATATCGCACTAAGCTCGGACGGTAGCTATCTCTATGCATCGTTGCGTGTGAGCGGTACGGGAAAAGAGAAACAATGCAAGATATCGGATGGCGTTGCGATTTATAAGTGCTTACCGAATGGTCAATTAAAGCCGTTACACTATCAGCCTACGGGTGGTCATCCTCGCCATTTTACCCTTTCAAAGGATGGCAGGGCTTTGATTGTGGCTTGCCGAGATAGCAATACAATCGAGATTTATCCACTCAATAAAAAGAGCGGTTTGCCAACGGGCAAGGTTGAAAAGATATCGGTATCGGAGCCTACCTATGTGGGACTGAGATAGAATTGAAAAGACGGGTATTTGCCCGTCTTTTTTTGCTAAAAAGCAAAGGTTGCTGAGGCGTAGAATGTACGAGGGTAGGCGTACATATAGCGAGAAGCCTGACGGTTGTAAACGTATTCTCCTGCGAGCTTATATCGCTGAAGACGAGAACTTTCGTATGCGTTATATGCGATATCACTTGAGCCGAGCAGGTTGCGCACTCCAATGCGGAATACAAGGCGACTGCGAGGGTGTTTGTCCTCAAAACGTGGCGCCGCCTTTGTCGAGTAGATCTTCTTATTTAAGCGACTCAAATAGATGCTTTTCGAGAGCGACGCATCGATTGTGAACGCATCTTTCAAGCGCTCTTGAGTAGTGAATAACTCGTGCTGTTCGGGCGAAGTTGCGAGATTGATAATGCGACTTGTGTGCATCACAGCCGAAGGCTCGATATAGCGTAAACCCGCATAGTTTGCATTTATCGTTGCCCACCACCCTTTGTTATAGTACGATAACCCAGTTGTGATAGCCACTTGTGGGGCGTTGCCGAGCGAAAATCCTTCTGTGCGACTTGCAATCTGGTCGGCAAGTAGAATATTTGACGAATCGGTATAAATAGTTACAAGAGAGTTGCTTGCGTATGTGTATCTGCCAAGCGAAACGGCGGCTGTCGTGCGGAAATGGTCTGCAAAACGATACTCCGCTTCGACCTCCAAGCCGTAGCGCAGGGTGTTGATTCTGCTATTCACAACATCGACATATTCGCCCGTGAGATCGTCGTAGAGTTGTCGCACCTGCGTGTCGTTCAATATCGCAGATATAAATAGGGTAGTGCAGACTGAGATGTTTGGTCTCTGAAAGATGTAACGCACCTCGCCATTGTAGGTGGTTCGCATCGTTGGGTCGGCGATTATGCGGTTGTTGTATTGGCTCTGCAAAAAGAGATCTTCCTCGTCGCAAGGCTTCGCTTCGGTAGCAACGATGCCCTCTATAAAATGGTTGTCAGCAATGAGATAGCCCACTTTCGCTCGGAGTGAGTATGGCGAAAATTTAAGATGCTTCGACTCTCCGAATGAGTTCTCTGCAAATAGTTCTTTGCGATAGAAGCCACGTCTTGAGATGTTCGCATATCCCGCTTTAGCTGCAATGTCGAGGGTTAACTTGTCGGTCGAGTAGTGGTATGTTGCAAATGCCGAGATGTCGTGTCTGCGAATGGCGTAGTCATAGCCGAATCTATCGCCCTCTGTGATGTGGCGATTTGGCGTGGCGAGATTGTTCTGTAGCGAGTTGCCGAAGGTGTCGTCGTCGAGCAGGAAGTAGTCCAAATCGACGATATATTCTGCACCGAGTAAATCTGCCATCTGCTTGTAGTTGCGATAGTTGGCAACTGAAACGTCGATACCGTAGGAGAGTGCGCCTTTTTCAAGCGATGTGGTTGCTCCGCCACGGAAATTGGCACGGATGGTGCGTTTTACCCTATCCGAAACTGCGTATGTTGCAGCCGCTCCGTTGATGCGGTTTGTGGCGATTAGGCGGTCGAAATCAATTTGTGTATAGCGTGCGTCATTGTTCATCCACGCACTTTCGGTGGTGAGAAATATATCGTCCTCGTCGTCGAAATAACTCGGCATATAGCGGTAGTTATCGGGCGCTGGCGTTTGGGCGTTAAACCATTCGAGCGAACTATATTTTCCGATGCCTGCGGTAAGCGTGGTTGCAAAATTTAGTTTTGTGCGCTCGTTTAGCGAGCCTTCGTAGCCGATAAAAGCGGTCGGCAGAAACTCCTTGCGAATGCGAGCGTTGCGCACTTTGCCGTTCTGATATCCCCACGCAGGGTTGTATAGGTTGTTGCCCGTCAAACGAAAGGCCTCCTCGGTTGAAGCAAGTCGGGTGCTTCGCATCGAAGGCTTTGCGAAAATAACCATCGAAAGTGTGTGTTTGTTGCTCCATCTTTTCGATGCTACTGCGTTTGCTTCTAACGAGTTGCCAAATAGGCCTTCGACGTGCAGGTCTCGACCTGTGCGAGCCGATAGATTGGTAGATAAAGACCACTCTTTGCCCAATTTGTGCGCAGTAGCAAGCGAAACCGTGTAAGGCATATTGCGTGACGAAAAGGCTACGCCAGTAGATGTCTGCTCCTTTTGCAAGGTGTCGATGCGGAGATCGTTATTATAGATGTGAGACTCGCCCGAAATCTGTAATGCTCTTACGGAAGAGTTGCTGATATATGGCATTTCAACGCCATTGAGCGTGGTTTTTCGCTCGTGATAGGGAGTGCCACGTCTTGCGAAGCGCACCAATGAGAAGTTGTAGTCGAGAGCGTTGGTCGAGAAACTACGATTAAGCACGAACTTAGCCACCGCAACCGAGTCTTCGTCAGGAGCGAGCAACTCCTCGACGGTGTCGAATCGCTTGTAGTACCTAAAATCATAGAGGTCGAACTCCTGTGCGGAGAGACCTCTATAACTTAATACAAAGAGTAGTGCGAATATGTATCGTGCGCAACGCATTACTCGTGCAATGCCGACCAAAGCATATCCTTCAACTTGGCGATGTTCAAACCTGCAACTGACGAGATAAATACAGCCTTAATACCCTCTGGTAAGTGCGACTTCATCTCCTCAATCAATTCATCATCAAGCATATCGCACTTGGTGATCGCCAAGAT
>JAFYQY010000101.1 GCA_017559685.1 Alistipes sp. | reverse complement strand
CCAATGGTTACGAGATTGTTATCATCGCTGACCACGGTAACGCCGACAACGCAATCAACGAGGATGGCACTCCAAATACGGCTCACTCGTTGAACCCTGTTCCGGTAGTAGTTGTGTCGGATCGTGTAGCAAAGGTTGAGAACGGTATCTTGGCCGATGTTGCTCCAACAGTACTCTCGCTTATGGGCGTACCACAGCCAGCCGAGATGGAGGGCCACTCGCTTGTGACTTTGAAGTAATATATATATATATAGGTAAATCGATGCTAAGCAGACAGGTAGCCGCAAAGTTGGCAAACCACGAAACCCCATTCTACCTCTATGATGTAGACCTCTTGCACCAGACTCTCGATAGTTTGATGTCGGTGGCGCATCGTTATGACTACAAGATTCACTACGCCATCAAGGCGAACTACGACCCTCGCCTCTTGCAGATTATCCGTGAGCACGGTTTGGGTATCGACTGCGCAAGCGGTAACGAGGTTAAATGCGCTATCGAGGCGGGCTTCGACCCTAAAACTATCGTCTATGCGGGTGTTGGCAAGCGTGATAAGGAGATTCGCTATGCTATCGAGCAGGGTATCTTCGCTATCAACTGCGAGTCTATCGAGGAGTTGTACGTAGTGAACGATATCGCTGGCGAGATGGGTAAGGTGGTGAGCGTAGGCTTGCGTGTAAACCCCGATATCGACCCTAAGACCAACCACTGTATCGACACAGGTCAGGCCGACTCTAAGTTCGGTATCTCCTACGAGGAGATTCTCGACCGAGTGGAGGATATCAAGGCGTTGAAGAATCTCGACGTGGTGGGTATGCACATCCATATCGGCTCGCAGATTCGTGAGTTGCACGTCTTCGAGAATATGTGCAACAAGGTGAATGTTATCGTTAAAAACCTTACCGACCTTGGTTTCGAGTTGGAGTTTGTGGATGTCGGTGGCGGTCTTGGCGTAAACTACGATATGCCTGAGAATGAGCCTATTCCAAACTTTGCTTCGGTCTTTGCCATCATCAAGCAACACCTCCAGGTGGGTAAGCGAGAGGTGCATTTCGAGTTTGGTCGCTCTATCGTTGCCGAGTGTGGCGAGCTTATTACCAAGGTGCTCTTCAACAAGACCACCGCAACAGGTCGTCGCCTCGTTATTGTCGATGCAAGTATGACCGAGCTTATTCGCCCTGCGCTCTATGGCTCTTACCACAATATCGAGAATATCACATCCGAGAGTACCCAGCGACAGAAGTATACTATCGTAGGTACTGCCTGCGAGTCTACCGATGTTTTCGACGAGAATGTATCCCTCCCTCTCACCAAGCGAGGCGACCTTCTCACTCTCAAGACTGCTGGTGCTTATGGTATGTCGATGGCGTCGAGATATAATCAGCACGATCTGCCATCATCTGTCTACTCCGACGAACTGTAAAAATCATTCTGATTGGTGAATTTTGCACCAATCTGCAATAAGCGAGTTCCTCACATACGCCCAAGTATGCTGCGGACTCGCTTTTTTGTTTGGCACAAAATTCCCTCAATCATCTCTGATTTTCGGGGTGGGGTATTTTAAATTTCAATTTTTTTTGTGTTGGGGAGGCGGACTCGCTTTTTTGTTTGGCACAAAATTCCCTCTAATAAAATCGTCATTCCGAAGGAGCAATGCGACTGTGGGAATCTTCCGCTTTTATATTAAAAACAATATTGGAGATTACCACGTCACTCCGTTCCTCGTAATGACGTTTAATTTTCAAATCCCATTCTCTCCTATAATTTTTAATTCTACATTTTTAATTTTTAATTCCTTTTTGCTATCTTTGTAGAAACTAACACCTAAAAACTATGAAACGACTTCTTTTGGCAGTGGTGGCGCTTGTGGCGTTCACGATTTCTGCCTCGGCGGTGGCGATTATCCCACAGCCGCAATCTGTTGTAAAGCACGACAAAAACTTTACTATCTCGACTTCGACAACTTTTGTCTACGGTGCGAAGGAACTCAAACCTATCGCCGACTACACCCTTGAGTATTTGAAGGTT
>JAFYQY010000100.1 GCA_017559685.1 Alistipes sp. | reverse complement strand
GAAAGAGCCAACTTACCACCGATCTTAACACCCTCAGCGTTACCTGTAAGGCGAACTGGGAGAGCGATTGCTACTGGCTGACCCTCAACTACACGGTAGAAGTCAACGTGGAGAATCTGCTCACGGATTGGGTGGAACTGAGCCTCACGCATAACTGCCTTCTCGATCTTGCCGTTGATATCCAACTCTACGATGAACGAGCTTGGAGTGTAGATCAAAGAGCGGAGCTCCTTCTCATCAACAACGAAAGTTACGTTCTCACCTGCACCATAGAGGTTGCAAGGAACCAAACCCTCACGACGAGCAGCCTTAGCTGCCTTCTTACCGAACTCTGTACGGAGCTCAGCCTTCAAAGTTAAATGCTTCATAATGTTTTAATTTTTAATGTGTTATTACCTTGGGCGGCACTCAACACAAACCCGTAGTCTGCATCCCATAACCGCTTGCATTTCTTAAATTCGAGCGCAAAAGTAGTCAAAAAAAATTAAAAATCAGCAATTAGTAATTAAAAATTACTCTCGCTTGCCACTTTTCGCTTTATATCCCTTCGTTAAGCCCTTGGTTTTGGCTTCTCGATGCGGAGTTTCTGACCTGGGCGAATAACCGTCGAGTTGAGCTTGTTCCACTTCATCAACTCCTTGACCGTACAGCGGTTACGCTTCGCAATAAGGCCGAGATTGTCGCCCTGTCGCACGGTGTAGATGTAGCCCACACCTTCGGCTCGCTTCTTCTCCAAATTGGCTGGGTTGATATACTCCTTCAAGTAGAGCGAGTCCTTGCTGTGAATCTCCTTCTCGTTCTCGATAAATTCACTAACATAACGAGTAGGCAATCGCAACGAGTAGGACTTCTTCGTAGCAGGAATGATATCCAACTTATATTGCGGATTGAGGTCTCGAAGAGTCTCGATAGGGATATTCAGGGTGGATGCCACCTGTCCGAGGTGCATCACACGATGTATCATAATGGTGTCGGTAGCCACGCATTCAGGCGTTGGGGCAGGGGTGATGTTGTGTGCCTCGTGGTAGGTGTAGGCGTATGCCGCAGCGATATACTTCGGCACATAACCACGAGTCTCACGAGGTAGGAA
Source organism: Alistipes sp. (assembly GCA_017559685.1). The sequence goes on along the minus strand of JAFYQY010000100.1, from coordinate 7,719 downwards.
ATCGTAGATGTCCCAATAGGTCTTACCCTCGGCTCCGGCACGGGTAATCGCCTTGTTTACATTGCCTGGGCCACAGTTGTAGGCGGCAATGGCGAGTGCCCAATCGCCGTAGGCGTTGTAGAGATATTTCAAGAAACTACAAGCTGCACGGGTAGACTTCAGTACGTCGCAACGCTCATCCACCAACGAGTTAATCTCCAAACCGAGATTCTTGCCCGTAGCAGGCATAAACTGCCACAGACCTACGGCACCCATACGGGAGGTTGCTCGGCTCGAGAGGTTCGACTCGATAACAGGCAGAAATCGCAACTCCATAGGGAGACCTGCGGCGTGAAGCTCCTCCTCGATAATCGGGAAGTAGTATTTCGACATCGCCAACACGTTGCGCAATGGGCTCCAACGCCCCGAGAAGTATTGGTTGATGTAGTTGCGCACGATGTAGTTGTAGGGTAGATGTACGGGCGAAACCATATCCTTGAGTCGCTGTTTGTAGAGTGTATCCACGGGCAACGAAGGTATCGAATCAGTAATGGCATTATAAATGCCGAAGAACTGCTTCTCAGCCTGCTCCTGATGGAGAATTGCCCACGCCTCAATCAACGAGTCAATCTCGGCAGGGGTGTGCGCAAGTTGCAAAGTGTCGATGCGTGGTGCGGGTTTTGGTACAATCTTGATGGTGTCGGTAACCGTCACACGGATAGTGTCGTAGACGGGAACTCGTACCACTTGCACGGTGCTTCTGTTTCGCTTGGCAAAGCTACTCATAGGCACACACAAAGCCAGGAGAACGAGCAAAAATATAGTTCGTTTGAGCATAATCGTAGTTAGAATGTAAGGTTTAGATTCAGACCGAGAGTGGTACCGCCACCGCTGTATGGCGCCATTCGATTGTATGAGTAACCTATCGCAGGCGTAAGGCTTACCGACAAATCTCTCGATATATCGTAGTCACGCAGATGGGCATCGACGTGAGCGTCGACAATCTGCAAAATATAGAGTCCCGCCGTCAAGATTATACACAAATCTCGGTTACGACGATAGCTGTTACGCAGGTTCTTCAAGAAGGATGCCGAGTAGCGACCGTTAAACTCATCGGGCGAGCCGTTAGGGTAGAGTGCTGGGTCGGGGTTCTTCTCATATTCAGCAAGCAGACGGTACGCCTTTTGGAATCGTTGGTAGCCTCGGTTGTTCCAATCGATACAGTATATCGTTGTCGCAAAACCGCCCACCACGATAGGCAGACGCCAATAGCTCTTGTTATAAATCTGTCCCGCTCCTGGGCATATCATCGCCAAGGTGGTCGCCTTGTTGATGTGCGAAACTTCGGTTGTCGAGTATTTGAGACAGGTGTCGCCGAGGAAGTAGATGTAGGAGGCGATAGTCGATATCATAAACGCCTGCTTCATCGTGTTGTACTTGATCATCTCTCGCTGTACGGCATTCATCTCGGGTGTACGGAAGAGACTTTGGTCTGTCATACGCTCGAATTCAGCCTTCAACGGCTTGTACTTGCCGTCGCTCCACAGACAGAGTCCGAGCGAGGCTCCGACCGTACCGTAGAGGATAGGCAATTTCCAATACTGCTTGTTGTAAATCTGACCGAAGCCAGGCAATACCGCAGAGGTGATACATACTCGACGCAACGACATCGAGTCGCTGATAAATGGTGTGCGATTCTCCTTTCTCTCGAGGCGTTTGCGCTGTCGCTCTGTCAGTGTTGTATCCTTAGCCAACGAGTCGAGTGCGAGAGAGTCTCGAGCCATCGTGAGACTATCACGACGAGGCTCTCCGAAGATCGCCTTGCGGAGCGAGTCGGGGAGTTGCTGACGGATATCTTTTCCGATGGTAGCCAACGAGTCGGGTGTAAGTTTTTTGAGTGTATCAACCAATTTTGCCACACGAATAGAGTCCATTCGTGCTACCTCTACCGAGTCGGGGGTGTAGATTTGACCACTACGAATGATAGTGCGCTGACCACGTCGCTGACGAGCGTAAGGGTTGGTCTGTGCAGTGGTCGAAAGCGAACAACAAACAAACAGCAGAACGAGCAGAAGCATTAACCCTCTGCCCTTAAATATCTGTCCGATATGTGTTTGCCCGAATCGCAACCTGACTAAAATTTGTTAAATTTCTTGATGAACTTTTCGATGTCGGCATCCGACGAGAAGTCGATGATAATCTTACCACCGCCATTCTTGCCACGCTTGATAGCGATATCCTGCGAGAAGAATTTCTCGAGGTGCTCAACCAAGCGACCGTACGACTCTGGATACTCCTCGTCTACTACGGTTGCAGCCTTTGGCTTAGCCTCCGATGCAAGGCGTACCAACTCCTCGAGCTGACGCACCGAGAGGTTGCTCTTGATGCAACGCTTGAGCAACGACAACTGCTTCGACTTGCTCTCTGCTCCTGCGATAGCCTTGGCGTGTCCCATCGAGATGATGCCACTCTTAACTGCCAACTGCACCTCGTCAGGGAGGTTCAACAAACGGAGATAGTTCGCTACAGTCGAACGCTTCTTGCCGAGACGCTCTGCGAGAGCCTCCTGGGTTAAACCGCACTCCTCGATAAGACGCTGCATACCGAGCGAAATCTCGATAGCGTTGAGATCCTCACGCTGGATATTCTCTACGAGAGCCATTGCGTGGAGGGTGGTGTCGTCAACCTCACGAATGTAGGCTGGCATACTCTTAAGACCCGCCTTCTCCGACGCACGCCAACGACGCTCACCGCTGATGATGATATACTTATCGCCGTCACGCTTTACGGTGATTGGCTGAATGAGTCCCAACTGACGAATCGAGTCCGCCAACTCCTCGAGTGCCTCCTCGTCGAACTCGGTACGAGGCTGTGTGGGGTTTGGAATGATATTCGAGAGTTCAATCTCGGTCATCTCGGTCATCGGCTTTGCCTTAACCTCGACATTGCCACCGAATATAGCATCTAAACCTCGGCCTAATCCTTTCTGTTTCATTATTTTGTCTGTTTTTTACGATTCTTCTTCAAAAACTCCTTTGCCAAGAGCAAGTAGTTGGTTGCACCGCTTGCCGAAGCGTCGTAGAGCATAACTGGCTTGCCGTGCGAAGGAGCCTCTCCCAAGCGGATGTTGCGCTGAATTACGGTGTCGTAGGCAAGCGAACCAAAGTGCTCACGCACCTCGGTAGCCACCTGGTTGTTCAGGCGGTTGCGCATATACATCGTCAACAAGAAGCCCTCAATCTCGAGCGATGGGTTGAGTCCGCTCTTTACGAGCTTGATAGTGTTGAGCAGTTTGCTCAAACCCTCCAATGCAAGGTACTCGCACTGAACAGGGATAAGTACCGAATCGGCTGCTGTGAGGATATTCACAGTAGTGAAACCAAGCGAAGGCGAACAGTCGATAAAGATGTAGTCGAACTTATCTCGTACACTGTCGATAATCTTCTTCACGATGTAGTGGCTGTTCTCCATATTAGGGAGCTCGGTGTCGGCTGCCACGAGGTCGATGCTCGAAGGCAACACCCACAAGTTCTTGACATCCTCGCTGTGCAACATAACCTCCTCGGCTGTGCGCTCACCAGTGATACACTCGTAGATTCCCTCCGAGTTGATGTCGAAGCCCAAGCCAGAAGTGGCATTTGCCTGCGGATCGGCATCGATAAGAAGTACCTTCTTACCCAACAATGCTATTGATGCCGAGAGATTTATGGCGGTTGTGGTCTTTCCTACACCACCTTTTTGGTTCGCTAATGCGACTACTTTACCCATATAACTTTCAGTTACTATCAAATAATAATCGGGCAAAATTAGTAATTTTAATTTGATTTACCCAAAGAAAATTCCTCTTTTGCTCGAAAATAGTTATCTTCGCACTCGAAAAGCCTCTTTTTGATATGGAGAATATTACTAAAAATCGAAAATTTCCGCTGTTTGGCGACGTGGTGGCGATGCTGCTGCTCATCTTTGTGCCGCAGCTCGTTATAGGTGTTATTTTTCAATGTTTGGGCATCGCTACGCCCACGTCAACTCCGCTTGACCCGGATAGTGCGTTGAATGTCGAGCCGTATATGGCCGACCAGCAGGCGATAGGTCGCTTCAATGCGTGGAGCTATCCGTTGATGATGATTTCATCAATAGCGTTGGTGGCACTCTATATCCGACTTCGTGCGGGACGTGGCGCTATCAAAATTGCCCATTCGGTGGCAGGTTTTAGTCCGAGTGTGGTGCTTGTCGGTGTGATGTGGCTCTTTTCTGCGCAAATCATCCTCGAGCCTCTCATTACTCTCCTTCCGCAGAGTCAAAGTCCTGCTATAGGTTCGGGTGTTTGGGCTATACTTACTGCGGTGGTGTCGGCTTCGGTTTTGGAAGAGATTTTGTGTCGAGGTTTGCTCTTTGGAGCCTTCAACAAGCGATGGAATGTGGCGGTTTCGATGCTCCTTTCGGCTCTTCTGTTCGGAATATTGCACGTCGATCTCGGAACTATAATTGTGGCTACGGTTGCGGGATTGATTTTCGGCGTTTTATATGTTCGTACCTCATCGATTTTTGCAACGATGATTGTCCACTCCATCAATAACGCTGCGGCTTTGACCTTGGCCTATTTCGAGAAGGATAAAGTCCCTTTCAGCGAGATGGTTGGTGGTGGCACTACCTACTATATTCTCTACGGTGTGGCTGTTGCGATATTTTTGGCGTGTGCCGTTGAGGCCTATTTTAGGGTGTTTAGGCGTAGGAAAGTGCAGAAAAACGATACGATGAAGAAACGAGTGTTTTTGACCGGCGCAACGGGTGTTATGGGTACGGCGACTTTGGTCGAACTCCTCGCTCGCAGTGATAAATTCGAGGTTACGGTGCTGGCTCGCAACAGCAAGCGCAATCGTAAAAAGTTGGCTAAATATGGCGACAAGATCAGCGTTGTTTGGGGTGATTTGTGCAACTATGATGATGTTCTAAAAGGCGTATCGGGTGCAGACTATGTGCTCCACGTCGGAGGTATGGTTTCGCCTCGTGCCGACTACAAACCAAAGAGCGTCGTTAAGGTGAATGTTTCGGCTGCCGAAAATATTGTCAAAGCAGTTAAGGCTCAACCAAATAGCGATGCAATAAAGGTCGTTTATATCGGTAGTGTAGCGCAGACGGGAGACCGTCGTGAGCCACTCCATTGGGGACGTACGGGCGACCCTATTTTCCCTTCGATATTCGACTATTACGCCCTCTCGAAATGTCGTGCAGAGCGCATTTTTGCCGAGTCGGGCTTGAAGCATTGGGTGAGCCTTCGTCAGTCGGGAATTCTCTATCCTGCAATCCTCAAAAATATGGATCCTATTATGTTCCACGTGCCTATTCGTGGCGTGTTGGAGTGGGCAACTGTCGAGGATTCGGGACGTCTCTTGGCGCACCTCTGCGAGGATGGCCTGCCCGAGGAGTTCTGGTGTAAGTTCTACAATATCGGCAGTGGTGCGGAGTATCGACTCACTAACTACGACTTCGAGCGACTTTTGCTCAAGTCGATTAACTGCCCTGCACCCGAGAAGATTTTTGATGTTAAGTGGTTTGCGACCCACAATTTCCACGGTCAGTTCTACCTCGATTCGGACAAGTTGGAGGAGTATCTCCACTTCCGTGCCAATACCCCTGTTGAGGAGTATTTTGCTCAGATGGCGAAACAGTTGCCGTGGTTCTATTCGTTGGCAAAGATTGCTCCTGCAGCCCTTATCAAGCCGTTTATGAAGATGATTGCGCAGGATAAAATCTTCGGAACGCTCGGTTGGCTCAAGAGTAATAACGAGGGACGAATTAGAGCATATTTCGGCTCTCGAGAGGAGCGTGAGGCTATCCCGTCTTGGGAGGTTTTACGTGATATCCACCTTGCGGGCGAGGCTGAGGCTGAACGACTTAACCACGGTTACGACGAGTCGAAACCTCTTGCCGAGTTGGATATCGAGGATATGCGCCAGGCGGCAGAGTTCAGAGGTGGAAAGTGCCTCTCCGAGACGATGGTTAAGGGCGACCTCGCAACAAAGTTGGCGTGGGAGTGCGCCTTCGGACACCGCTTCGAGGCATCGCCTGCACTCGTGTTGCTCGGAGGTCATTGGTGCGAGGAGTGTATGCCAGCACCGTGGCGTTTCGATGAGGAGGCTAAGCGCAATCCGTTCCTTGCGCAGGTTTGGGATAAGATGCACCCTCTCCGAGATGGCGAGGAGCCGATGAGCTACGGCACAGCAACACCAGAGGACTATAAATAGCCGAGAGAAGTTTTTAGTGAAGAGCTGAGAGTGGAGAGTTGAATGGACTTTCCACTTTTTTTTGTCTTGGGTTTTCGATGCGTTTACAATAAAATTGTAATTCTCTCGTTTTATTCGATGAAAATTATTACCTTTGCAAGTTGTATGCGTACAAAATTTGAAATATCGGTTTTGCTCTTTGCCCTCATATCTCTTGCGGGCTGTACTTCGTGGTTGGGCTTTAAGGCTGACGATGAGGTAGTTGCACGTGTGGGTGGTTCCTACCTTTACCGCTCGGAGTTGGCATCTATGATGCCAAGTGGCATCGTTGCGGCCGATAGCGTGAGCTATTCCGAGGCCTATATCTCGAAGTGGATTGTTACCCAGCTGAAACAGCAGGAGGCTCAGAAGTTGTTCGAGCAGTCGGGTACCGAAATCGACAAACTTGTAGAGGAGTATCGTCGCTCGTTGTTGGTGCATCGTCTCGATCAGCACTACCTTGAGTCGGAGCCAGAACTCGAGATTACCGACCAGGATATCGTGGCATACTACAACGCCCACAAGTCAGACTTCCGCATTTCGCAGCCTATGGTCAAGGGCGAAATTGTGGCGATGGATGAGAAGTATCGTCGTCGTGAGCAGATGCTCAAGTGGTTTGAGTCGTCGAAGGAGGAGCATCGTGAGGACTTCGTGGAGTCGTGCCGCAAGGAGAATCTTCTCCACCTTCAATTCGACGAGTGGGTGTCGTTTTCGGACTTTTTGAGCAACCTGCCATTGTTGCGCACCTCTCGTCACGATGCGTTGCTCGCAAATCGCAAGACACAGAAGATTAACCATAATGGCGTCTACTACTATTTCCGCATTACAAATGTGTTGAAGGTGGGCGATACGATGCCGTTGAATATGGCGAAGGATAATATTTGTCAAATTTTGGTAAGCCGTCATCGTGCGGATGTGATACACCGTCACGAGGAGCAGATTATAAATAGCGCACTCTCATCGGGACACGCTGAGATTTCGAAATAATTAAGAATATGAAAAGAATAGCAACTATACTCCTCTTTGTTTTTGTCGTTTTTAGTGTCGTATGGGCACAGAAGCGATTTGTTATGCTTGATAAGGTTGTGGCCGTAGTGGGTAACTCGTCGGTGAGCTACTCCGATGTGCAGCAGTATGCGAAGCAGATTCTCGAACAGCGTCGTGCCGAGGGTTATACCTCAGACCGACCTGCTCAAGACGAGGCGCTCGAGAATTTGATGTTGCAGAAGTTGCTCTACAATCAGGCACTCCTCGACTCGGTAGAGATATCTAACGGCGAGGTGGCACAGCGTGTTGAGCAGCAGGTGCAGTCGCTTATCGATAGAGAGGGCTCGATTACTGCGTTGGAGAAGAAGACGCAGATGCCCGGGCTGGAGAGCATGAACTGCACAGTGCTCAGCGCACCGTCGGCCCAGATGATCATCGAGAACAGCGAAACGCTGCCGATGATGAGCGATTACAGGCTGATCATCGTGCG
>JAFYQY010000099.1 GCA_017559685.1 Alistipes sp. | reverse complement strand
TCTCGAGCACGAGATGATGCAGGAGGTATTGCCTCGTTTCGAGGCTAACCGCACCGGGATATTGCCTGTAGTGGATAAGGAGAACCACTACCGTGGTTTTATCTCGAAGTCTCGCATCTTGGATGCCTACCGTGAGCAGTTGGTAAATATAACCCAGTAAGCAATGGCAAACTACAAACTCATAATGCTCGATTTCGATGGCACAACGGCTTGCACCGTACCTGCCATCTACTACTCTGCGCACAAGATGTTACAGAAGTATGGTTACGACATCAGCAAGCAGGTCGTCTACGACAATTTCGCCTTGGCTATGAACGAGTCGTTCCGATGCTATGCGGGCGTAGAGTTCGACGATGAGACCGTCGAGCAGATGATTGTCGAATACAATATTATATATAAGGAGGAGGGTGAGGCTCTCGTCGAGTTGTTCGACGGCGTTATCGACACCCTCGACAAGCTCACAAAGGCGGGCGTAAAGGTTGTTATCACATCGAACAACATTCGCCCTGTGCTCGACCGTCAGGTTGTAAAACAGGGTATTGCACAATATATCGACGACATCGTATCGGTGGAGGATGTGGAGAACGTGAAGCCTGCTCCCGATATCGCACTCGTAGCTTTGCAACGCTACAACGTCAAGCCCGAGGAGGCATTGGTTGTAGGCGATGCGACGCTCGATATGGATATGGGTCGTCAGGCGGGATGTCACCTCTGCGGTGTGTCGTTCGGTAGCCACTCGCCAGAGATGTTGCGTGAGAGGGGTGCAATGTATATCATCGACCACTTCTCGGAGCTACAGAAAATCGTACTTGGATAGACTATGACACCTATTATTACTATATATACGGATGGTTCTGCGCTCGGTAACCCTGGGCCAGGAGGTTATGGCGTAGTGCTCTTGAGTGGGCCTCACCGCAAGGAGCTCTCGCAGGGCTTCCGCCTCACGACCAACAACCGTATGGAGTTAATGGCTGTATGTGTGGCACTCGAGGCGTTGAAGATCGAGGGCTCGGAGGTTACGATATACTCCGACTCGAAGTATGTGGTAGACGCCGTGTCGCAGGGCTGGGTGTTTGGCTGGGAGAAGAAGCGTTTCTCGGGCAAAAAGAACCCCGACCTCTGGATTCGCTTCCTACGCATCTATCGCAAGCACCGAGTACGCTTTGTGTGGGTTAAGGGTCACGCCGAGACTGTCGAAAACAACCGTTGCGACTGCCTCGCCGTAGCTGCAGCAAACTCTACCCCACTGCTTGAGGATACGGGGTATCAGCAGGAGTAAGAGAAACGGAAAACGGAAAACGGAAAACGGAAAACAAGAAAAGACGAGATAATCTCTCGCCTTTTTTTTGTTTGCTATAGGACTTAATAGTATAATCCTATAACATCCCATCAAGGGCAAAGCCCGAATCCTATCTTGTCTTATTATCTCCTACTGATCCACCATCCACTCATTTCTCGTCAGAAGTCGCACTATCCACACCCAAAAAAATCAGAGATGATTGAGGGAATTTGTTGCCAAACAAGAAGCCCGATGCGCAGCATACTAAAGCGTATGTGAGCAATCGGGCTATCGATGTTTTGGTGAGAAATTCACCAATCAGAATGATTTTTACTCTGCGAGAATCTCGAGCAACTTGATAGCTGCATCAGGAATCTTGGTACCAGGGCCGAAGATAGCCGCTGCACCATCCTTGTAAAGCTGATCGTAATCCTGCGCTGGAATTACACCACCTACTACTACGATGATATCCTCACGACCAAGCTTTGCGAGCTCCTCGATAATCTGAGGAACGAGAGTGAGGTGACCCGCTGCAAGTGATGATACACCTACAACGTGTACGTCGTTCTCTACCGCCTGCTTAGCTGCCTCGGCTGGAGTCTGGAACAAAGGACCCATATCCACGTCGAAGCCGATATCTGCGTAACCTGTTGCTACAACCTTAGCACCACGGTCGTGACCGTCCTGACCAAGCTTTGCAATCATAATACGAGGCTGACGACCCTCCTTCTTTGCGAACTCTGCGCACATCTGCTGCGCCTTCTCGAAATTCTCATCTTTCTTCATAGCCGAACTATAAACTCCCGAAATTGAACGAATAACTGCCGAGTAGCGACCTACCTCAACCTCGCAAGCGTACGAAATCTCG
>JAFYQY010000098.1 GCA_017559685.1 Alistipes sp. | reverse complement strand
ATACTCACCTACGACTTTATGCAGCGAGCCATCATCGCCTGCATACTCTCGGGTATAAGTTGTGGAATCGTGGGTAGTTACATCGTGGCACGACGTATGGTCTTCCTTAGCGGAGGTATCACCCACGCCTCGTTTGGAGGTCTTGGCATAGCACTCTACCTCGGCATTAACCCCACACTCGGAGCAATGCTCTTTGCGGTGCTCTCGGCTGTAGGAATCGAGTTCTCATCGCGACGCGTGAAGATGCGTGAGGACTCAGCCATCGGCATTATGTGGTCGTTGGGTATGGCTCTTGGAGCACTCTTTATGTCGCTCCGTCCAGGATATGCCTCCGACCTTACAAGCTACCTCTTTGGCAATATTCTTCTTGTCGACAGAAGCGACATAGCGATGCTCGGTGTACTCTCAACACTACTCATCATCGGTGCTGTGGCTATGCTACGACGCATTATGTACATAACCTTCGATGAAGACTATGCACGAAGTCAGGGTATGGCAACACAACACATAGCCTACACAATGGCGATAATCGTATCGTTAGCCATAGTACTCTCGATCAAGGTTATGGGCATCATCCTGCTTATTTCGCTGATGACAATACCCACAGTTGTGGCCAACACTATCACTAAAGACTACCGTAAGATCGCCCTACTCTCGGCCATAATAGGCATTGTGGGCAACATCCTTGGATTCGTTGTAAGTTACAATTTCAACCTCCCAACGGGAAGTTGCATAATATTTATACTCACGTTGACGCTTATTAGCGTAAAACTACTAACTTTATCGTTTAATAGAGCAAACAAATGATGAAAAAGATACACCTACTTGTTTTGAAGGCCTACCTCGGCCCGCTTGTTGCCACATTCTTCCTCGTGCAGTTTGTGCTGATGATGAACTTCGTGTGGCGTTACATCGACGAGCTCACTGGTAAAGGCCTCGAGGTTAGCACCATTGCCGAACTATTGGCCTGTGCCACGGCCAATATGATTCCGTTGGGTCTCCCACTCGCAATGCTCCTCTCGGCGATTATGGCTATGGGTAACCTCGGCGAGAACTTCGAACTGTTGGCGATGAAGTCGGCAGGTATGTCGCTCCCCCGCATCCTCAAGCCCCTCATCATCCTCGTGACATTTATTGCCATCGGCGGCTTCTTCATCTCGAACAACTTGGTGCCATACGCCAACAAACGTATGTACGAGATTTTGTACGACATTCGTGAGCAACGACAGGATATGGAGTTCCAGGATGGTATGTTCTTCAACGGTTTGCCCGATATGAGCATCCGCGTGGGACATCAGGAGAAGGAGAGCAAGATTCTTCGAGATATCATCATCTTCGATACGCGTGCTACCAACGGCGATATGACAACAACAATCGCCGACTCGGGATATATCTACCTCTCTGACGACAAGAGTTTCCTCTATGTAACACTCTACAATGGTGATACTTACGAGCACTCACGCAATATGCGTTGGTACGACAATAACACACTTCGCCACCACAGCTTCGAGATACAGGAGGGTACCTTCCCAATCTCTAAAGTGGGAGCAACGAGCGATATGTCGAAGAAGTTCACCGAGTCGAAGACACGTAATATGACAGGTCTTCAGGAGCTTAGCGACTCTCTACAGAGGATGATTGACGAGAGTCAGGCAGCAACCTACGCCCCACTCTTCAAGGAGCGTATCTTCCCTCGCGACTCCTCGATTCTCGGTGGCGACAGCATCCGCTACGACAAGAGCGACTTTGTGGCTATCAACTTCTACGACTCTATTAGCAACCTCTCGATTCGCCAGCGTGCAAAGGTCTTCTCGCAGGCCAACTCATCGGCGAGAATGTCGCGAGGTGCATATAGCTTCGACGAGCAGAGCTCAAAGGTGGCAATCACGCAGTTCTATCGCTCGGAGAACGAGTGGCACAGAATGCTCACAATGCCGATATCTATCCTTGTATTCTTCCTTATCGGTGCTCCCCTCGGTGCGATTATCCGTAAGGGTGGATTGGGTACACCTATCGTGATCTCGGTAATCTTCTTCGTCTTCTACTATATTATTAGTGTGTCGGGCGAGAAGATGTCGAGCGAAGGTACTTGGGCAGCACTCTACGGTATGTGGCTACCTATCGCAACGCTCACGCCTATTGCCATCTACCTCACTCGTCAGGCAACAAACGACTCGTCGCTGCTCGACACCGACTGGTATGACGGCCGCATTCGCAAGCTCTTAAAGGGCATACGTCGTCGTTTCAAGTCGCTTGGCAAAAAGAAGAGATAGTGAGCAGACAACACAACGAAGTCAAAGTTAGTGAGCATCATCCGACTGCAAGAGGCAAAAAAATGGTTGCAGTAAGAAGATTTTATTAAACTATTTGACATATTTATTTGCAAATACGGTTTCTATATTGTATCTTTGCATTATTGGATAAACTAAAACCTATATAACTATGGCAAATTTACGAGTATTGAAGAAGGAGATTGACTACCGCTTGGAGGAGTTCGTGTTCGATTGCGAGATGGCAGCTTTTGTTCAGCCTAACAAGGAGGAGCAGGTTGTTGCTCTTATGCTCAAGGGCGTTGACTTGCGTAATGCACTTTACGTTAAGGCTAACAACCCAGTTGAGCCTAAGAACCGTTCGCTTGTTAAGAAGCACTACGCTGCTCTTCGTCGCGATATGGTTGAGAGCTTCGCAGGTTTGTTCGCAGACCTTAGCGGTGTTTGCAACGAGTAGTCATCGATTAATAGATTGTAAGAGGTTGCCCAACGCTTTGGGCAACCTCTTATTCGTAAATTGACAATAGGTATGAAACAGTTTCTCATTGCAATTAAAGCGACAGCCATCATAGTGCTACTCATTGTTGCGTACGGCATCTTCAAGGAGCATCAATATGGCAGCGTGCGACGTCTGGAGCGACTAATGGACGTAGAGTTTCCGGAGAGCGAGGTGAGCATAGTCTCTAAAGAAGAGGTGATATACGATGCAACAACAGTAATCAACCACATCGACCTTCGAGAGCCCATATCAGCTGACACTAAGGCTACAATCGAGAGCAGATGCAGCGACCCTCAAAACGAGGCTTGGGAGCTATATACAAACCGTGAAGCCTACGGACTATATTGGGACTATGTATTCATCGATTCGAATACCCACCTTGTATGTTATATCGGTGAAAGAGCTATCTTGGCCGAATACATCGTCCGAGACAACGACTACACAACTGTGTTCCTGATTATAGCGTCATTTCTATGGGGTGCTACCCTACTTATATGGGGTGCAGTACTTGCCATCCGCAAGCTACGTCATCGACTAAGAGAAAAATAGAGATAAGCGACGAATTACTAACAGAGGTAAAAAAGTAAGACACTGACAATCTATCAGATTATCAATGTCTTACTTTGATTTTGAGAGGTATTTAACCCCTTGAAAAGTGGTGCTTTTTGCATCATTACTCTATTTAGGCATCACCACCTGTTATTGTATTAACTTAGAACTAGTAGACATTACCACCATAATCGGTATCGTCAACAGTCCAATCAGTAACACCTACATTGAGACCACATCCAGACTTGTCGAGAGTGACAGTAAACTCATACTGCTTACCCGAGACCATATCTAATTTAGCAGACTTAATTAGATATTCTGCACCACTCATCGTTCTAACCTTGATAAAATCTCTATCATCACTTACATAATTAGGGACAACAACAGCATAAAACCTCTTCTCGGTGCTATTATAATAGGATTTAACTTCCGACGACTCGTACTTATGTACAGACACCAGACCATTTAACAAGTTTACTTCAGCCTGTGTAGACCTTGGATATACCCAAACATCAGCACCTGCCAGCTCCTCTTCACTAAAGCCCTCTCCACACTCAAGGGTAACAACTACACGACTAAAGACGTGCTTCATAGAGATACTCACAGGCTCAGACGTAGTGCGAACTGAATTACGGAATCCACACAACAAATCACTCGCCTTATAGCTACTGTATGAAGACTGATCTGTTGGAACGTCAAAAATATACTCACTAGGAGAGTCTACTTTGGCATATGGGATATAGCAAAACACATACGATGTCGCAGACTTTGAATCCCAAAAAAGCTCTTCGGAACTACTCCATTTATCATCTTGATAGACAAAGCAAGAGTTATTGACGAAGATCTGACTTTCTGATGGAGTTTTAGAGACAAACACACCAGCCTTATCCCCATTCTCATAGTCGATATCATCAACAGGATTAATACAAATATTGATAGGCACACCACCATTATCTGCTGGTGGTTGAGGCTCCTGGCTGGTAGTATCACAACTAACCACAAGAAGCAAACCCACTGCAATAAATCCCAATATATTTTTCATCTTGATACTACTTTAGTGATTAAATTCTTAGGCACAAACTAGTTCCAATCAATTATCTCTCCACCAATATCAATCTTAATATTTTCAGGGCTTTTACTCAGTGTTACTGTCAGCGTATGAGAATAGCCTGGCTTGTAACTAATCTTACCATCCATCATATATGACACACCATCTGCCACAATCTCTACAAGCGGAGTTCTCGACGATAGTTTTTGAGGCACAACAATAGCTGAATACGTATCGTTCGACATCTGCTTACACTTAATGGTTTGAATCTTTTCTTGAGCTTTTTTTGCCACACCGCCCGATGATAGGTCTATCACTGCATTAGGCACTGTGCTATATATGTACACATCCATATTGTTTGGCAAATCGCCCTCAAATGTCTCACCCTTAACCAGCTTTACAACCACACGACTCAGTGTATGGGCAAACTGCATCTTAACTGGCTCACCAGTAGCCTCGACATCTGCAACAGAGGCCCATAGAAAGTCGCTTGCAGCATATGCCTCAGGTGTACTCTGATCTATCTGGACAGAGAACTCATAGTCGCCAATATCATTTATGTTGCTTGAATATGGGTAATAGGCATAAATATTGTGCCTACCTTCGTTCCAGTATACACTACGTTGTGATGTCCAAACACTACCATTGTAGATAAATGGATAATTTGTAACCTCATTACCTGCAAGCTGCAATTCTGCATCGACGTGTGTCACATAGACACCAATCTTATCATCCACATCAAAGCTTGTTTCAGAGACACGAGTCTGATTAGGGTGGAGAATATTCAACACTATCTCATTCTCGTCAGGAATATACTGCATAGGGGTCTCGTCCTTACCACACGCAGCACACATAGCTGCAACAGCAACAGTTAAAAATAGTCTTTTACTTAACATATCTCTTAATTTTTATTATTTTTCAAATTTGCTCTAATGCTACGCACCATATCGCCCAACCTCTTTGGATCCACCATAATTGGCGACACGTGTGTATTGCTCGATGTGTATGCATTGCAATCAACCGCCAAAGCACGCGTAGCATTACCAGTACTACCCCACTCGAAAGTGTCGTTAGCATAGAAGTAGTCCATAGTGAAGTTATTTCCTCCATAAGTTAATATACGCTTACAGATATCCTTACGCGATATGGTATTGAAGTAGGGAATACCATAGTTCATACACGAGTTCTGCTCTGAACGGAATATACCTCGCATATATCCATATGCACCCTCAAATATATCTACCACATCGCTGTAACGCGAGTCAAAGATAAAATCTGCCCAGGGCACGCTATTGTACTTAGAATCAATTGAAATATTCTGGTACCAGCCAATTGCTTGATACCTCTTTATTCCACTTGTCACATTGTTTTTGGGCCACCCAAATACAACAATATTTTCATCTGCCAACTTTCCAAAACCGTGACCACAAGCCTCGTGCTGCACCACGCCACGTGTATCCTGCGGATATGGGCGGTTTGATGGTGGACAGATAGATATCGTTGGATAACCGAGGATGGTGTTACCATCATAACTATCATCATTGGGCACAAGCACGATAAGAGACTCATAGTTATTAAATCCCTCCACATATGTCATCGCATAATCGATAATCTCGTCACTAGCTGTAAGTAGCATATCAGCAGCGTATTGATCACCATCATACCTACCATAAAGTGTTCCAAAACGGTTATTCACATAAGTGTGCATTGTATTTATGCCTTTTTCCTGTGACAAAGGGAAAAGGATGTGCACATCGAAGTAACCTCTCAAACTCTTATATGGCTCGACATCAAAGAAATACTCAATTTGCTGCTCTACAAGGTTGAGGTATGAGCCGTCCGAAATCGCCTCACCATCGTAGCCATCACCCATAAAGACCAAATGCATACCTCCATTGCCCAGGGTATGTTCCTGCACTGTTCGACACGAATCCTCCTCATATTCATAATCATACTGAATAACATTAATCGAGGTCTCATAACCCTCGTTTGGCATAAGGAACTTCACAACGCCTGTACGGTTACCTGCACCGTGTGGTAGCTCTCGAAATATAAGATTAATCTCCGACTTACCATTACCACTCCTCTTATTCAACTCAATCCACTCTGGGCACTCAGCAACCTCCCACTGACCACTTGCATTTAACACAATGACCTCATTATGAGGATTGTTCAATGCATTTACTTTTGCAGGACGACATACAAAGTTTGAATGTTCTGTAATACGTTTAAATTCGCTCCAACCAGGTGCAAGTTTATAGTCATTCAGGCAGCCTCTTGGCACCTCAACGATTACACTACCCCTATCGACTCCAACAAATGCATCCTCGCCAAGTGCCGGAGGAGTTGTCGCGTGACAAACAATACTTTGTATTCCAGAACATCCTCTAAATGCCACCTTTTCGATAACATCGATATTCTCAGGGATAACTATGCCTGAGATATTCCTACAATTCTCAAACAGGCCTATTGGTATTCTGTGAACAGTATTAGGGAGTTCAATAACACCCATTAGAAACTCACAGTTCGCAAAGATGTGTCCATCATCCAGAATTTTAAGGCTCTCAGGGAAAACAATACGAGTAATTCTTGTCGAATTAAAAGCATTGGCCCTAATAACTTTCAAGTTTGGAGGTAGTACCAACTCACCGCTAATCGCAGCTTTACAGAAGGCCTCACTTTCAATCTCTACAATCGCGTCGTGAAATACCACTTTGGTACATCCTGAATTTGAAAATGCAGATTTACTAATGGTTGTAATTTTTGGGGGAACAATTATGCTACCCACAGTACCCGTAAAGCCCATATTTTCATACTCCTCCAAAGTAGATGGAAGAATAAGTGGTCCTGATAGTCCTGTATTCAAAAAAACACTCTTTCCTACAGCCACTAAACCTTCTGGCAAATATAGTTGACCATATATACCCTTGTTACCCGCAAATGCCCACTCTTGCAACACTTTAAGAGTAGATGGGAGCTTTATTTCACCAGTGAGATGATTATTGGCAAAAGCATAAGAGCCTATCTCCTCTACGCCTTCAGGTATATCAACTCCTCCTACCAATCCCACACCATTCAAAGCGTAGGTATCAATCTTTGTAAGACCTGCAGGTAGAACTATATAATCCAGAGACTTTACATTCCTGCCTCCAATACCCGACAAAACATTGCGACTATAGAAATTGCCTGGGATATACACATCTCGTATATTCAAGGCCTTTAATGAGATTAGATTATCACCGATAAATGCAAAATCATCGTGATTAAGATAACCCGTAACCTTCAAAGCACTTATCTGAGAATAGTCATAGCCGAGCATATCGAGACTTTGCTGTAGTTTACCACCAGCACCAGTATTCACAACTATGTATTCTCGAACAATACCATCGTGAAAATCGGGATCGTCGACCCAAGCAACAATACTATCTGGCATAGGCACAAACTCGTAGTCACCCGAATCAGCTCGTCTATTTACCTTAATGGTAAAATTATGCATTTTACCACTGCAGAATGTCATATCATCATCTTTTACGAACTCATAACTTTGGCCATCTACCGAGATTTGAACCAAACAATCTCCAGCATATACTGTTTGTGGAATCACCACTGCACGCCAACTACCCTCGTAGAGCAAAGGGGTGATATAAGACTTCTTATTCTCTACGACATCAACGCTGCCTCGAGATATATCAATCATACCCGAAAGATGCGTCTTGCCGACAACTACTGTTTTCGCCAAAGTTGACCACTCATTGTCAGAAAAACCATCACCCTTCTCAAGAGAGATATTCACACCAGCCATTAGGTGTTTATACGTAAGTTTGACACTATTAGTCGTGGGATATACCTTTTCGGTCTTAGCCCACAAAAAGTCACTCATCTCGTATCCTGAACCAGCTGTTGAGTTTTCAGCCTTGGATAGCTGCTTACTTTGCACAGAAAATAGATATTGAGTAGGGTTATCCATATTCACATCGTAAGGATAGTATCCATAGAAATCTGCAGGTGTAGTACCATTAGCCCAATACAACTGATATCCAGCAATCCATTGTGTTCCTAACAACTCAAACAATGTATTTGCAGCACGCACACCACTCATTGCTAAATTACCGGGGTTACCATTGCTATCATAATCTACTATGAAGACACCGACCTCATCACCACGCACAAAACCATTGGCATCTACTCGCGTATCAGCCACTGGATATACAGCAGAGATATTTATTGGGAGCTCCGAATCGGGCATCGCAACCAAATCACTATCTTGCACGCACGAAGCCAACAAGAGAGATAGTAACAGGGTCAAGGAGATATATAAATTTTTCATCGCTATTCAGTTTTAATATTATCAAGCACCGAACCCATAATAAGTATTGGAGATGGGTTATATATAGCCACCTCTGGAGTCTCATCATAGACCGATGAACGGGTAAACTCTCCAAAATCTCGGCTATCATTTGCCACCCACTCTTCAAACGAGAACTCCTCACCAGCATACGCCTTTATCCTTTCGACTATAGTCTGACGCGATACCGAACTGAAGTATGGGACATTGTTATTCATACAAGAGTTTGCCTCCGAGCGGTAGATGCCATACTGATGCTTGTATGCTCCCTCATATATATCTACGATATCGCTATAGCTGTCGTGGAAAACCAGATGTCGCCACTCTATGGTAGAGTACCTACCATCGAGTGTGACATTACGGAACCATCCTAAAGACTTACACGACATCAGTTCTTCCAC
The DNA here is from genome assembly GCA_017559685.1 of Alistipes sp. The sequence continues at coordinate 8,331 of JAFYQY010000098.1, read as the reverse complement.
GTGTTCACAACAATCGCAACTACATCCCCCAATGTGTGCCGAGTGATAAATATACTCATCAGCCAACTTACCAAAGCCGTGACCACACGCCTCGTGCTGCATCACACCGCGATAATCGTTCGGATAATCACCACGAGAATGGGGCACAAATGCCACGGCTGCACCAGAAGACCACATCAATGCTACTCCCTCATAGACATCGCTATTCAAAATGCAGATGATAAGGCTCTCGTCGATATTATCCTTAGTAATTGCACCATCCACATCATTCAATACGTACGACACCACTCCATCTTGGTCTACGGCTAGACGACCATCATTTCTCGCCGCACCATATGTAGAGTTAAACTTTGTTGTTCTCCAGATATTTACATTAGAGCAAACACCACTCTCATACGACAATGCAAAGTCAATATTTACATTGAAGTACTCTCGATATGTCTTATACGGCTCCACACCAAAGAAATACTTCATACCCTCACGAACATCCTCCAAAAAGCGACCTTCCGAGATATCTTCTGCATCATAACCATCTCCCACAAATGTTATATTGATACCTCCATTATTACCCTTTGTAGCACTCTGTAAGATAAGCTCACTATCCTCGTCGTACTCGTAGTCGTACTGAGATATGTTGAATGTACAGATTACAGGATTACCATTCTCGTCCAGTTTATCGGTAAGGGTAAAGATAATCTTATCCTCACGCATACCCGCACCGTGAGGCAGGTCGTCGATAGTGACCTTTAGTTGAGTCTTCTTATAACCGCTCTTTACGTCTACATTCACCCAGTCAGGACAGTATGTCATCTCCCAGTTATCATCTGAATTGAGTACTACGTCTCTAACGCTTCCCCTATTAAGAAGTTTCGCCTGCATTGGGCGGCAAACAAAGTTGCGATAAGCACTGATACGCTTAAACTCCCTCCAGTGCTCTGCATTCTTATAGGCTTCGATAGCCTCAATAGGCACCACAAGAGCAACATCATTCTTCTCGACGCCATTAAATGCAGACGGGCTGATAAGAGGTGGCTCAATCGCGTGGCACTCTATTAATTCCAGAGAAGCACATCCAGAAAAAGCATAGTCGCTAATTTTCAAAAGATTCGCTGGCAACACAACAGCAGAGAGTTTATTACAATTGTAGAATGCCTCTGTATCAATATGTGTTACTGACGACGGAATCTTCATTGTATCCTGAAGATATATACAGTCCCTAAACATACCTTTCCTAATAATATCCAAACCCTCAGGCAGCTTAACACATCTAAAATATGAGTCCGAGAATGCATATTCATCAATCCTCTTAACAGTAGATGGAATCTCAAGATCTCCTGAAAGCGAGTGAAGGCCTGCAAGAGCACGATAACCCAACTCCTCGAGACCTTCAGATAGCTGGAGCGATGTTATCTTGCTAGGAAGTCCACCAATGAACTTGATATGGGCAGGAACTACCACACTACCAGTAAGATTAGGGGGGAATGCACCAGACTCAAGAACATCGATAGCGGGTGGAATATAGAACTGACCCGTAAGATTTGGACAAGCCCCAAAAGCATTGCCTCCGATATACTTAATATTGGGTGGTAAAATAAAATTACCTGTGAGATAACACTTTCTTGAATCTTCAGGATTAAAGACTCCTCCTCCGATATACTCAAGAGACTGAGGGAGATATAACTCACCTGCAAGTGACGATTGTTGATGGCCATATGCTTCGAACGCGTCCGCACCAAGGTGCTTAAGGCCCTCAGGTAATATTAATGAACCACGCAACGAGCAACCAGCAAAGGCAGCATTGCCAATACCCACCAGATGGTCTGGCCACACAACATAAGAGAGGTATACCATATTCTGAAATGCACCCTTTGGTATATAATCATCGGCCGATGTGGGTTGGCCATAAGGTAATGGTCCCCAACTATCACTCCATTCGTATGACACTTGGTCGATTGTACGCAACTCCTTGAGGTTCACAGCCTCGAGATAAGGCATATTCTCGCGAATATAGGCAAAATGGTCATACTTTGAGAGTGTACCGGTTAGCTTTAGATTAATTATACCATTGGGATCGATTTTCATTCTTTTTATAACATCTCCGATATACTCATCACGCTCTACGTGTACTGTGATATATTCGCGAACCTTACCATTATGCGACTGCTGGTCGTTCTGCCACGAAGATATAGACTCACCTGCAAGCAAAACCACGTAATCACCCTTAGGCATACGCTTATCAACTTTTAAGGTGAACTTATGCAGTTTACTTGGGGCGTACGCCATTGCTTCATCGCGACAAAACGAATATGTCACGTCATTAATAGTAATGTCGATTAGCGACTTACCCGCTTCCACAACTTGGGGTACAACAATTGCTCTATAACTACCACTCGACAACACTGGTGTAATCGACTCAACACCACCACTCTTATCAACAGTCGCCACACCACTCTCAAGGTTGATAGTTGAATTTAGGTATGTGTTTTCGATTGTAACACGCTTTGAGACCTGCTCCCACTCACCAGGCTCAAAGCCTGCACCTTCAATCAATGTGACCTGAACACCTGCCATAATATGGTTATGCTTAAGCGGAATGGTCCTTTTTGAGGGAGAAATATTCTCTGCCTTAGCCCACAAGAAATCGCTAATTTCGTAGCACAACACACTAGAATTCGGTAGATTATCATTCTGATTAGCTCTCACCGCAAATGGATACATCGAGACACTTGCGAGATTCTCATCATAAGGATAGTATCCATAAGCATCGATTGGCGTATAAGAGTTCTTCCAATACAATTGCTCATCACCCGTCCAAGTATAAGTAGTACGATCATATGTAAATCGCATATTATTGACATAGTTATCTTGCACCGTAAGCTCGGGTGCATTATTTCCATCATAAAATGCAACGAAGAGACCGATCACATCACCATCGGCAAAGCCACTATCGTTCACTCGTGTAACATACTCTTGCACAATCTGGGCATCAAAATTCATCTCCTGTTCGCCCACTGAGACACCATTGCCCATCTCAAGGACATCATCATAAGAACAAGAGATCACGCCAACACATAAGGATAGTAGCACAAATCTTATGACGTATTTTAGTAACGAATTCTTCATTTTACTAAATATTAATCCTACATTTAAAATTCAGGAAACTCAATTTTGTCATTTGCAACAAAATCATCAAAACTAAACTCCTCGCCTGCACACTTCTTGATACGTCTTACAATCACCTCTCGGCTGATTGTATTAAAATAGTGAATATGGGCATCACCCATTACACTCTGATTTTCAGAACGATATGCACCTCTTGAATGTTGACAAGCACCCTCATATACATCTATTATAGAGGAGTATTTTTCGTGAAACATAAGGTGATACCAGGGTAATTGTGTGAGTTTATTTGACATCGTAACATTCTCCCACTCACCACGAGATTTAGCATCTTTATAAGCTCCAATCGTATTACAAAGAGGGCACGTGCACGACTCCATAAAGGTGAGATGAGAGACACCTTCAGGACCTAATTTTCCAAAGGCAGAGCCTGCCAACATATAAAGGACATACCCCCTCTGATCGTAAGGATATCCAAATGGACTCTTACCTAGCGTTACAATTGATAAACCCGTGAAATCCGTAACCCCATTAACGCTAATATTGTCTATATCACGAAGTACCAAAACCAACGAATTGCTCTCATTGCCCGCAACTCCCACGCCATATTTGCGTGCATACTCATAAACCAAGAATGGATCGCAACTACTCATATCCGATTTAAAGCGAGTTGCACCTCCTACAGGTTCTTGGGATAGGGCATACGCTGTGCTAACAGTAAAATAGTTTCGGTACGTTTTCAGAGGCTCAATACTGAAGAAGTGCTCCATTTGCTCTCGCATATCACGCAAATACTTGCCACTCTCAATGTCTTCGACACGATAACCATCGCCCACCAAAAATAGAGGTATTGGCTTATCGACATTGGTAGCCTCCTGCAGCACAACTACGTCATCCTCGCAAACAAGTCCTCCATTCTGTTTAACATCTGTGTACGTTGTATAATTTGTACCCTTTAGCGAGAATACTATCTTACCCTCACGTGTTGGGGCATCAGCAGGTTGAGAATCCACTGTAATTGCAATCAGAGTCTTACCCTTACCCTCAGATGGCGAGACAGTGACCCAATCTGGGCACTCAATAACCTCCCATTCACCATCAGCTCGAACTATACCTTCGCGAACTACACCCTTATTAAGAATAGCAATGCTTGGGATGTTAACTGCCAACTCCCTATACGCTGTAATATTTTGAAACTTGTTCCAACCCGGGCTATTTCGATATACAGCCACAGAGGACTCTGGCACCTGTAAAACACACTTATCGAAATAGACATTGAAAGCACCATCAGCAAGAACTGGGGGTTCAGGAGCAAAACAGACAATAGTGCTTATTAATTGTCCACTAAAGGCTTTGGTTCCTATATACTCAATATTCTTACCCAAATATATATGTGTTAAATATCCATTTGAATTGAACGCTTTATCTCCTATACTGATATATGTATCACCGATCTCAAGAGTCTCAATATGAGTATTACAGAACGTAGCATCAATATGCGACATATTCTTTGGAAGGACCAGATGACCAGAGATATAATTACTACAAAATGCACCCTCTCCAATATACATAATATTTGACGGAAGCTTTAACTCAGGAATCATCATTTGAGAGTTGTTAAAGGCATTCGTGCCAATAAATTTCAAACTTCGAGGCCACTCGACATTGTTGTTAATTCGGACATTTCTGAAGGCATCATCTCCAATACGCACAACTGCATCGTGCAAAAACAGGTTGGTACCATTGGCAAAATTTATACCCAAAGCCCCATTAGGAATCTCGGTCATTGTTGATGGAATGATGATATCACCAACTAGATTGTTACCCATACCACCAAAGGCATTACTACCTAAAAACTCCAATTTTTGAGGCAAATAGAAGGTACCATATAGACCAGATGCATCCCTAAATGCATTTTCACCAATATGTGTGATATTGTCCGTTAATATCAACTCTCCTCTAAGAAGCTTACTCTTAAATGCACCCCGATCAATATAATTAAGTGTATATGGCATCACAATCTCAGCATCACAATCTCCGAACGCACCCTCATACACCGTTTCAAGGCCTTCTGGGAGAATGATTGGCGAGATAAGACGCAGGCCATACATTGCATAAGAGCCTATATGTTTAAGGCTATTAGGAAGAACTATACGTCGAAGATTCTCAAAGTTGCGGAATGCCCCATTGGGGAGATAGTCATCACGGTAATACGTATGATAACCTTCTCTATAGTGACCAGTTTCTTCATCGTAATACATATCCATCCAAACCTTGTAGAAGAAGACGTTAACAAATGATACATCATAAAGATTTATGCTTCTAAGCGATTGCTCCATTGTTTCGTGGAGATAGTCAAAATCTGCATCTGTTAGTTCACCTGTAATCTTAAGGTGTGTGATACTCTCTGGATTATAACCGAGCTCCGTTATTGCCTTCTTCAATTTTCCGGCAGATGGTACATTAACAACAACATAGGTGTTAGCCTCGAAGTTGTGCGAAGCCTCATCATTCTCCCACTCAGAGATCTCACCACAGCTAACCTCAAACTCATAATCACCAGATGCCTTTTTGTTTACAACAATGGAAAAATTATGCTGTTTACCCATATTGTAAACCATATCTGTATTTAAGACGTGATTATACGACACACCATCAATAGTAATGCTAATCAATGACAATCCCGCCTTAACACTCTGTGGCACAACTACTGCACGATATATATCTCCAGTTTGGGGACGCATTATAATACTCTTATCTACCTCACCATAAGGCACCGGAACTCCATTGGAAAGATCGATCTGGGCAGATCGTATGGTATTATCCACTTGAACAATTTTCTCACAACTAGACCACGTATCAGCTGTAAAGCCGCTACCTCCCATCAATTTCACCTTGACAGCCGCCATTTGATGAGAATAATATACCCTAATAATATCCTCCGTAGGAGGCATATTTTCAACCTTGCACCACATAAAGTCCGATGCCTCATAGTTCGACATCTTACCGTCCTCAGATATGATGTCCTGCCTATAAGATACCTCAAAGTTGTACTCTAGGGGATTGTATATATGCTCAATACCAGGATAGTAGCCATATATATCAACTGGAGTTGAGCTATCTTTCCAATAGATTGTTGCGGATGAGCTCCACGTGTCATTCTCAGCATTGTAGGTGTAGAGTGCATTTTTTGCTCTAAGATTTGAGTCTCCCAAACTGCCAGCCACACCATCGTTGTAATCAACAATATATATACCCATCCTATCACCAGTACAGAAACCGGCGTCATTCACGCGGGTTACATACTGCTGATTTACCCTACCCGAGATATTGATCGACTTTTGCCTGTTTAGATCGCCGGTGTCAACAATCGTCTCGTCTTGCTGACACGATGCAAAAACAAACATTGCAACAATGAATATTAGTCTCACCAACGACTCACCCCCCACCTTAGCAAAAGCGGAGAATGGAAATGATATTTGTTTGTAATTCATACACTTGAATATAACAAAATACTATTTAGGTAATGATGCCAAAATTTACACATAAATCACACTACCAGTCAATTGCCACATTACACAAGGCCCAATAACCACGCATATTGACAGAGCAAAGCAGCAATAGATTTTTTTTCAAATTTAATAAGCCAAATAGTTATTTGACATATAACACTATGCCGTGTGATTATATTTCTACAAAGGTAAAAAAAATAATTTAACCTAACAACCGATTTGCAACCAAATCTACCTCTAAGATACTTTTTTGTCCTCATATATTAAAAATAAATTATTGACATTAGTAATAACCAAAAAGTCTTGAAAGCACTTCGCTCATCCTTCAATATTTGGCCTGCATCACTACCATCTACCTTCTTCACCACTTCAGTCAGGTAGAACAATCTTTCATTTCCATAGACTTCATAATCAAAGTCTGACAATTATCCACACTCATATACCCCAAGAATTGTGTGGGGATGGTGTGGGGATACGGTATGTCTTCTCATATCAGTTTATCAGACACATCCTCTACACGCCTCATTATTGTTTCATGGAGTAGTTTTGCATACACCGTCTCGGTGGTTTTGGTTGAACTGTGTCCGAGGACTTTTGATACGGTAAGCATATCTACACCTGCATTAAGGAGTAGTGTCCCGCAGGTATGGCGAGCAAGATGGGAGTGCAGTGTCTTCTTGATACCGCATATCTCCTGTATCTCTTTTAGGTATGAGTTGTATTTCTGATTGGTCAATGTCGGTAGATGATAGTTATACTTGACTAATATCTCCTTGACCACAGGGAGGATAGGGATAAATGCAGGCACACCCGTCTTAATTCGTTCTTTGACAATCCACTCTTTACCATCCTTGTCTATTTTGATGTCCTTCTCACTAAAACTTGACATATCTTTGAACGCAAGCCCCGTATAACATTGTAGAATGAAAAGGTCTCGTATGTTCTCTATTCTCCTTGACCCCAATTCTTTTGTTCTTATACTACGGACTTCTTCAAGGGTTAGGGGGTCTTTTTTCACCTTGTCCTTATGGAACTTGAAGGTGATGGGATTGGTAGATATGTATCCCTCGTGAATGGCATATATCAATATCGTCTTTAACTTTCTCATATAGCAGATAGCACTATTGTTGGACATCTTATGAAGCATATATGTGTAGATGTCTTCCATATCAGATGGGGTCAGTTCGGACAGCATTTTGTCGGTCTGCATCGCCTCCTTACAATAACGGATGGTGCATCTGTATTTGACATATATGGCGTGTGTTATCAGACCAAGATTTTTCTTCTCCAACTGCTTGTCCATAAACTTGTCAAATAGTCCATAGATGGATATGCTGTTCTGTCTTATGCCGTGCCTGAAAGCATAGACAAATGTATCTACTGTGAAGAGGAGACTTCGCTTCAACATCTCTGTTTCCAATGAATAACACTTCATTCGGATTGCTTCAATGTATTCGTTAGTCTCGGTATCTCCACGAACAATCTGTTTCTTGGGGTTGAACAGTTTATGGTCTATCTTACGGTTAAGGGATACAAAACGCCTTTTACCATCAATGATAACATATAGTTCTAATGGTGTCAGTCCATCCTTTTTGCTGACTTTAGAACTTCTGCACACGAATGTGATAGTCATTCTTGTTTCAATTTGATGTTAAAAATACCTTACAAAAAAGTTGGTCTCAGATGGATATAAATTGGT
>JAFYQY010000097.1 GCA_017559685.1 Alistipes sp. | reverse complement strand
GACGAGGATGGTTACGACTATGTAGGTGGTACATACTATCGTTTAGATATCTATGCTCCTATCACATCTGACTACACTATCACTCCAGGCACATACCAGATTGACGTAAACGACACTATGGATTGCTGGACAGTATCTGCTTACTACTCTGCATACTACAAGTGGAGCACAGATGGCTCAGACTACGACGCTGTTGACTGGCCAGATGGTGGCTTCATCACATTCAACGAGGATGGCTCGATCTACGCTGAGGTTCATATGATGTCAAGCGGCGAGACTCACAAGGTATCGTTCCAGGGTGATATCGTTATCTACGACGGCACTGGCGGTTCAGGCGGTGGCGGTGGCGACTACGGCGACGTAATCTCGACACTCACTGGCTCACACACCGTTACTCTCGACGACCACACACTCGTTTACGAGGCTTACGGTGACTACTACGGCATAGGTCTCCAGAACTGGGCATTTATGATTATGCCTAACGACAGCGAGGGTGAGTACGTTCAGTTCGACATCTTGGCAGGCGCTGACAGCACCGACTTCGCAGGTACATACACTATCAGCGACTCATACGGCTCATACACCTCTTGGCCAGGTGAGATTAGCAATGGCTATATGGGTGGCTCTTGGCTCTACTCAAGCGACTATATCACAATGGCTCCATTCGTAGATGGCACATTGTACATCACTAACAACAACAATGGTACTTACAGTGTATCATTCGGCGTTTTGGATGATGCTGGCAACTACATCGAAGGTGCTTGGACTGGCGAGGTTCTCGACTACGCTACAATAAGCACACGCGGTGCAAGCCTCGTGCAGAAGACCAAGAAGGTTGCCTCTCTCGACTACGAGAAGTCACACCTCGAGGTTAAGCAGGCTAAGCGTTCAGCTGCTGCAGCTAAGGGCTTGAAGCTCCGCTAAAGAGCAGTGCCACACGGCATATCTAGGGCTTTCCGCAAGGAGGGCCCTTTTTTGTTGCAATACTTGTTGCACTTTCGGAAAATAGTATTACCTTTGTACGAATATTTTTCATTTACGAAGACTATACTAAAAACAATAAAATTATGCGTAAACTTTTCTATCTATTGCTCGCTCTACCTTTGGTAGTGGCAGCAGTATCGTGCGAGAATGGTAGCGACGAGAACAACGCAAAGCCTGCAATCACAATCACTTCAGGCAACGTAGTGGAGTTCTCAGGCGAGGGTGGCGAGGCAGAGATCCTCTTCACACTCGAGAACAGCACCGAGACAAAGGTTAACATCTCTGAGTCGGCAACGTGGCTCACAGCAGAGCAGAATGGCAACGCCGTGAAGCTCACAGCAAAGGCTAACAACACAGCAGAGGCTCGCGAGACAGTAGTGACTCTCCGCTACAGCACAGCAACAGCTAAGGTGACTGTTAAGCAGGCTGGTAGCGAGTATGACGTGGTATTCGAGGCTAAGCGTTTCGAGGGTATCTACTTCGGCACAGAGAACTCAGCAATGCACAACTACTACATCATCCTCTCGGACGTGGGCGTTAAGAGCGACGCTTCAGCAAAGGCTAACGGCACATACTACTACTTCGATATGTACCGCAACCAGGGTGTTGAGGATGAGATGAACCCTATCTTGCCAGATGGCGTGTACACATTTGACGCATCAAACAGCTATGCTGACAAGACATTCTCGGAGGAGAGCAGCTGGTATGGCACAACAGGTGCTGACGGCAAGTTCGCATCTTCAGTATGGTTCAAGGAGGCTACAGTAACCGTTAAGGATGGTAAGTTCTCGGCATCTATCGTTATGAATGATGGCACAAAGCACCTTGTGACATACGAGGGTGAGCTTGTGGCTACAACACACCTCTCAACATTTAGCGACGACGTTGAGTTCGCTGTTGAGGGTGCTGAGGTGACAGCCACCTGCTATGGCGACACCTACGAGAAGGGCCAGCAGACCTGGTTTATCGAGGCTGTTAAGGGCGACGACTACTTCTCTGTGGAGGTAATGGCACCATCGGCAGAGAAGTTCGACGGCATCTACTCTGCTCTCGCGGCATCGGGCGTTACAGACTACGCTAACAAGTTTATCCCAGGCCTCGTTGGTGATGGCTTGGTGGGTACTTGGTACGCAAAGCTCACTAATGGCGTTATCAAGGGCGATGTGATGGCACCTATGGTTGAGGGTATGATTCAGATCGTAAATGAGGGTGGCAACATCACCATCAACTACAGTGCTAAGGATGACGCGGGCAACAACATCACCGGCTCGGTGAAGGGTACGCTCAAGGCTGAGTAACGAAAAATTTGACAAAACTGTGGCATATTCGGAAATTTTGAATAATTTTGTTCTCCGTAATGCCCTAAAGTGACTATACTCATTAAACAACTAATAATTAAACTATTATGAAACTTAAGAATTTGTTCTATTTCTTGCTTGCATTGCCTTTGGCATTTGCAGCTTGTGAGGAGCCTAACGTGGATGGTCCAGATCAGCCACAGCCAGGCGATGAGGTTAAGGACCCAGTATTGACTCTTACATCATT
>JAFYQY010000096.1 GCA_017559685.1 Alistipes sp. | reverse complement strand
TCCCTCGATGATACGATAAGTTACGGTGATTGTGTCACCTGCGCTGAACTGAGGGATGTCGGCATCAGTCTTTGTCCACATCTGCTCGTTCACGAGTCTGATTAATGAATCCTTGTTCATTGTTGCAACAAAAATTAAATAGTTTCCATTCAACATTATCGCTGCAATCCCACTACCATAGTCGGTCACTGCCGTCTAATCCTCTGCGTTTTACCGCATTCTTGTGGGGTTACCCTATATAAGAGGTTGATATGCGGGTGCAAAGGTATAACTAAAAATTCAAAATGCAAAATTCAAAATGTAAAATTAGTGAAATTAAGGAATTTAGGTAATGTAGAGACCCCCCCCTAAATTCTCTATTCTCCTTAAATTCCCTAATATCCCTATCAAAAAAAAGAGTCGAGAAAAACTCCCGACTCCAAAACTTTAACTCTTTCGTTCCCTTAGAACTATGTGTTCTAGAATTATAATCACGATAATGCCCATCACAAAGCCGTTGCCGACGATTGGTCGCAGGAGCGACGGAATGGCCTCCATTGCCTCTTGCGGAGCAAATGAAAGTGCCAACGTAAGCATAATTGGAATACCCAAAACAAGGCCGTCACGGAATGATAATACCGCCTTTGTCGAGTTTATAATCTCCAAGCCCGCAGCCACCTGCGTAGACATTAGGAACAACAAGACGATACCCATAACAGGCTTCGGAATGGTCAATAATACGGCTACCGCATCGGGGAAGAACGCCAATACCACCATTGCAATTGCTGCGGGCAGAATTGCGTAGCGAGAAGCGCACGATGTCGAGGCTACAACACCTGGTGAGAGCGAATAATCGACAGGGCCGAGTACGCCTGTTGAGCCGGCCACGATATTCATAATGCCCGTAAGGAGCAGACCTCGCTTCTGACGCTTCTCCATCTCGTTTGCACCGACAAACTTGCCGAGTGCCTGCACCGAGCCCACCTGATTGATTAGGAGTGCGATGTAGCAGAATACAAAGGCGATAACTACACCTGCGTCGAGCTTTATCTCACTGATAAAGAGACTCTGCGTCGAGCTATCCTTAGCGAACTCTGCCGGGAAGCCCGTGTAGGCGTAGTAGAGTAGTGCTCCGAGTATCATCGCCACGATAACTACCATCGACTTCCAAACGCCTTTTAAGACTTTGTTTGCCCACGCCATTATCGCCAAGCCGACGATTGCACCCACGAGAGCCAACCCTGCGTGCGCCTTATCGGCGAAGATAAGACCCACAATAGGCTTTATCAGCGTAAAGGCGATAAGCAATACGATAGCTGCCACGATGCGAGGTGTGAAGATTTTTTGGATATACTTCATCGCACCCACAAGAGCCAACAATGTTACCAATACGCCACCGAGAGCGATCGAAGGGTAGATTGTCTCTGCGGAATGACCCTGCGACGAGGCGGCAATGACGCCCATCAACAGTACGGCTGCGGGACCCGCCACAAGAGGCAGACGGTGTCCGCATAGCACCTGTATGGCGATAGTCAAGCCGCATATCGCAAAGAGCTTCTGCGTGAAGAATACCATACCCCCTTCGGGTGCTACGAAAGTGCTCGTAAGCACCACGGGGATACATATCATTAACCACTGCAAGCCGTAGAGCAGGAGTGCTCCACGGCTTGGTTTGTCGTCTATGTTAAATCTAAAATTCATCTCAAATATTTAGGCTGTGCGACTACTTCTGCTTGCCACACATCTCCTTTACAATCTTCTTTGCGAGAACAGGCTCGTCGGTAGTGATGATGTCGACACCATTCGCAATACACCAGCGGATATCCTCCTCCTTGTTTACAACCCAAGCATTTACGACCAAGCCGAGCTTGTGAGCCTGCTTGATCCAACCCTTTTTCTTCTTCCAAATCTTGATGTTGTAGTCGAGGCTGTTACAACCCATACCCTTCACATAGCCAGGGTCGTAGTCGTTACCTAAGTATGCAATCTTGCTGCCCTCAGGAGCCTTCTTTGCAAGCTCGAAAGCAACCCACGGATGAGCTGCGAGATACTCAACGTTCTGCTGCATACCCGCCTTCTCGACAATTGCCAAAACCTTCTCTACGAGTTCGGTCTCACGCTGTACGGTAGCCTGGCTCTTGAGGTCGAGGATAAGCTTTGTTGCAGGCTTCTTCGCTACTCGATTGAGGAACTCCTCCAAAGTGCTTACATACTCGCCATTAGTGTAAGGAACTTCAAGCATCTTCTTAGCTGACGAACGCTGAACGTCAGCCTTTGGATTAGCCTTACCGCCTGGGTGCCAACCACTCTGTACAACCAAAATCTCGCCATCCTTTGTGAGGTTGACGTCGCACTCCGAGCCGTAAACTTTCAACTTTAATGCCGCTTTGAGCGCACTCATCGAGTTCTTTGCTCCGCTCGAAGCGTGAGAGTGGTGACCACCGTTAGCAACAATCTGCGGTGCGTTGTATTGCGCCGATACGGTAAATGCGGTAGCCAATGCCAATACTGCCAAAAATATCTTCTTCATAATAGTCTCAGTTTTTTCTTTGTGAATAACTCTTATTTGCACATCTCGTTAATAAGCTGCTGTACGAGAACAGGGTTGTCTGTTGTGATGTAATCAACGCCATTCTGGATAGCCCAACGGATATCCTCCTCCTTGTTTACTGTCCAAATGTTTACATACATACCGAGCTTGTGAGCCTGCTTGATCCAATTCTTCTTTTTCTTCAATACAGTGTACTTGTAGTCGATACCCTGGCAACCCATCGACTTGCAGTATGCTGGCGAGTAGTCGCCGTTGAGGTAAGCAATCTTTGTGCCCTCTGGTGCAAGGCGAGCAATCTCCCAACAAACGTAAGGACGGAAAGCGATATACTCAACCTCGTTCTGCAAACCATACTTCGCAACCATTGCAACGGTCTTCTCTACGATTTCGGTCTCGAGCTGTGGAGTGAGCTGATTCTTAACCTCGATAATGAGCTTTGTAGCCTTCGACTTTGCCAACTGCTGCAAGTACTCGTCGAGTGTAGGTACGGTCTCGCCGCTCTCGAGCAAGATGGCCTGCACCTTCTCCTTAGTGCTCTTATTTACGTTTACCTTTGGATTTGCACCCTTTGTGCCGGGGTGGCTAGGACCGTGAACAACGAGTACCTCGCCATCCTTTGTGAGCTGAAGATCACACTCCGAACCCCAATAACCAGCATCCTGAGCAGCCTTCAATGCGTTGAGCGAGTTGCGAGCAGCACCCTCCGATGCGTGGAAACCACGGTGAGCAACAATCTTTGGCGCCTTGAGCTGCGCCGATGCTGAAATACCAATCATAACAGCAACCAGTAAAATTAAGGTCTTTTTCATAATAAGTTGTTATTAAAAATAGTTTGTCTTGTATCAAAAACTCTACAAATATAATATAAATAATTGTAAAATATTGTATCTTTGCCCCAGAAAGCAAAAATAAAACAGCGCCTTGATGGCTTAACACAAATAAAAGATGCAAGAGTATATATCGAAACAACAACAGATTTTCCGTTCGGCATCGCAGATTTTTCCGCTGATTTCGAACTTTTCGTTACTCACCCACGCCGTAGCCGATAAAGTCGAGGAGTGGCAGGCCGACGAGGAGCGTTGCTCGTTCAAATTCAAGGGCTTTGCCGTTGCTTTGCGCATCGAGGAGAAGTTTGAGAATAAGCATATTAAGGTGGTGGGCGATGGTGGCACCATCCCTATGGACTTCGCATTCTGGATTCAGCTCCACGAGGTGTCGGATAATGATACCCGTATTCGCTTGGTGTTGCACGCCGATTTGAATATGATGATGCGAATGATGATTGGCAAAAAGTTGCAGGGCGGACTCGACCAGGCAGTCGAGGGTTTGGCCGCTGCATTCAACCGTATTTAGCCTCTAAAAAGGGCTTATTTTCGGGGGCTCAAAAGTTGCTAAATGCTTAATTTTGTAAAAAATACCGAAAAATTTTGCTCGGTTGGCAAATTAAATGTATATTTGCAACCGCAAAAAAAAGATTTAAGTATTTATAAAATTTCTAATAGTTATGACAAAGGCAGATATCGTAAACGAAATCGCAAAGAAGACCGGAGTTGAGAAGACTCAGATTCAGACCATTGTTGAGGCATTTATGGATGAGGTGAAGATCTCTCTCGAGAAGGAGGAGAACGTATATCTCCGTGGCTTCGGTTCGTTCATCATCAAGAAGCGTGCAGAGAAGGTTGCTCGTAACATCTCTAAGAATACAACTATCACTATCCCAGCACACAACATTCCTGCATTCAAGCCAGCGAAGTCGTTTGCATCGAAGATTAAGTAATTTAAGTAAGACAAACCATATAAATCATTACAACTATGCCAAACGGAAAGAAGCATAAGCGTCACAAGATGGCTACCCACAAGCGCAAGAAGCGTTTGCGTAAGGACCGTCACAAGAAGAAGTAAAAACTGCACTTCTTCCATAGGTTTTAACGCTAAGAGTGCAGAGTGCCTCTTAGCGTTACCTGTTTTAAGAAGCTTTTAGCCATTAGCTATTGACTATTGGCTAAGAAAGAAAAAGCTAATGGCTAATAGTCGATGGCTAATAGCCGAATAATCAAAGCACTAACAATGAATAGAGAGTTAATCGTAAATGTAACATCCACCGAGATCAACATCGCTTTGTGCGAGGATAAGGTCTTGGCGGAGTTGAACCGTGAAATTGCCCATACGGGTTTTGCGGTTGGTGACATCTATCTCGGTAAGGTGCATAAGATTATGCCTGGACTCAATGCTGCGTTCGTGAATATTGGTCACGAGCGTGATGCGTTTATCCACTATCAAGATTTGGGAACACACTTCCCTTCGCTCTGCAAGATTGTAAAGAGTTATCAACCTGGCAATCGTGGTTTGCGCCTCGATACTATGAAGATAACTGCTGAGCCAGAGGTTGAGAAGGATGGCAAGATAGCTAACTATCTGCAAGTGGGACAGACTGTTATGGTGCAGATTGCCAAGGAGGCAATTTCGACCAAGGGCCCACGTTTGACCGCAGATATCTCGTTGGCAGGCCGCAATATTGTTCTCTTGCCTTTTGCCTCGAAGGTGCTTATCTCGCAGAAGATTCGCTCGAACGAGGAGAAAAAACGATTGAAGAGAGTCGCTACAGGAGTCTTGCCAAAGAACTTTGGCGTTATCATTCGTACGGCTGCAGTCAATGCTTCCGACCTCGATGTCGAGCAGGATATTTTGGCAGCAGTAGAGAAGTGGCGCAAGACCTGTCAGCAGATTCGCAAGCGTACCGCACCGTCGTTGTTGATGGGCGAGATGAGCCGAGCAAACACGATTATTCGTGACACGCTCGATGGTTCGTTCTCGCAGATTTGTGTCGATGACGAGGCGATGTACAACGAAATTCGCTCATACATTCGAGCTGTAGATGCCGAGAAGGAGCGAATCGTAAAGCTATACCGTGGCTCGGTGCCGATTTTTGACAACTTCGACATTTCACGACAGATTAAGTCTCTGTTTGCCAAGTATGTGTCGCTCAAGCGAGGTGCCTACCTCATTATGGAGTCGACCGAGGCGATGCACGTGAT
>JAFYQY010000095.1 GCA_017559685.1 Alistipes sp. | reverse complement strand
GTACGGGGACTCGAACCCGAACCGCGCCGTTGTGATTTGCTTTTAAATTTGTATCTTTGACATATCAAACACACTCCAGCAGAAAAAGAGAGATGCACAGAGCATGTTGTGATTTGCTTTTAAATTTGTATCTTTGACATATCAAACACACTCCGTACGGGGACTCGAACCCGAACCGCACTGTTGTGATTTGCTTTTAAATTTGTATCTTTGACATATCAAACACACTCACTCTATTTTATTAGTACCTGGATCTATGTTGTGATTTGCTTTTAAATTTGTATCTTTGACATATCAAACACACTACAATCACAGTAACACACTGTATTGCAAGAGTTTACAAAGATATTTAGAAAAGAAAAAATCTGTGTTTGATTTTGGGATTTGCCTCATTTGAGGCAAATCCTTTTTCGTATTAGAAGAGTTCGAGTTGCTGAGTTGGATTATCTTGTTTGATACGTTGGCATCCTCGAAATAGTTCCATCTGCCCAAATTGTTTGTCAGTTATGGTTAAAATGCCAACATATCCATCCTTAGGTAAAAATTTTTTCACTCGTTTGATATGCACATCGGCATTTTCACGACTTGGGCAGTGGCGAAGATATATAGAGAATTGGAACATAGTGAATCCATCTTGCAAGAGGTGTTTGCGAAACTCTGCATACTTCTTGCGGTCGCTCTTTGTCTCGGTAGGGAGGTCGAAAAAGACAAAAATCCACATTACTTGGTATTCACTTAGTCGTTCAATCATTCCATTGTAGGATAAGATATTTTGCGAATCTCACCGCTATAGCACTTATATAATGAGGCTGTTGTCATACCAACACCTATCATTAGAGGACTACGCCTGCCATTAATCACAACATCGAGAACAGGTATAGAGAGCAACTTACTCTTTATCTCTGTAGTGAGTTTTGACACATCTACCCCACTATCAACAATTTCTGCCACCAACTTATCGACATATGGGCGATATGGCTCCATAATATCATCGGCAAGACAGTAGGCATTATAGCGATTATGGTGATGTATGCCCAGTGTAGGAAGGAGTCCGCTGCCCACCAACGAACGTGCAACAACAGCACGCAATATTGCATAACCATAGTTAAGAAGATTGTTTGGAGGTATACCCTCTCTATCACGATTAAAACCCTTGATATTACCAAATAGATTCTGCCAATAGAATGCAGCAGCTCGTGCTTCGAGATTATCGCCATCTCCACTCTTAACCAGCTTAGCCCACGCCTCCATATTACCGCATTCCATATTTCGCTGTCGCAGCAATACTGTAGACTGGTTGAGAATCTTAGCTTGAATCGTCTGCTGCCATAGCTGCTTTTTAAGCGGTAGCGAGGCATCTATCTGGTGACGATATCGTTCCGACTGAGTGGTGTTGCCCGCAAGAGGCAACATCAACCCCGTCGGCATACGATGATCATCGCAAGTTATAACTGCAACATTGTTATCGAGCAATGCACCTATTGCCGCCTGAGTGATAGTTATCTGCTTATTATCGAGCACTACGACACCTATATCCTCAATGGGGACTCTCTTAACAGTGCTATTCTTGAACGACTCGGTGAAAGAGTCGTTCTTTTCCACTTCTGGCAAACGAATCTCGAGCTGAGCAAGTTTAACCGATAGGTAGGCTGGATTGCCGAAATACAATGTTCGCTTTATCATATCTCCGTAATTTTACCAGTTATGCTAATATGGACTTTGTGAGGATTGTTGTCTACTAAACCTTTAAGACCCAATCGTTTCAACTTACCCATTTCTCTTGCAGTTGCAGATATGTCATCGACGGATGTTTCCAAATGATATCTAAAGAAATAATCTCCTTTTGTAAGTTTTTGCACCCTATACAAATACTTGCTAAGCATAGCATAATCATTGTTACGCATAGCGTCTTGATATAGTTCCTCGTGCATACCGAGAATGAACATATCGTTCTGTTGCATAGAGAACTTAAATCGCCAAGTAGCCGACTTAGGCAATTGCTCGAGGAATGACTCTGGCATATTCGCAGTGACACTATCCCACACCTCAGCAGGCTTTGTAATAATCGCAGGGACACCATACTTCTTACGCTCGACAGCGTGCCAGAAGGTTGCAATATGCTCCTGTAACTTACCTTTTTCATCTTCATAGATGGCAACGTGGTGGTTATTGCCAGGCTTCACAAAGGCAATAGCCTCACCCTTTTCGTTATATCGAAGAGGCACAGTAGCATTCAAACCCGTATAGCATCGCACACTCCTAATAGCACGACCCTGGTGGTCAAGAAGCGGCTCAGCAAAAGCCTTCTCTGGCTTTCCGCCAAATTGTTCCAATCGCTCACGAATAAGCTCACGAATACGCTTATCAACAACATAATCAACGTCCTTGAGCGCAATAGTGCCTAACTTATATTTAATAACATACTCCTGTTTGCCACTCTCGCTACTGCGAATACGACCGTAGACACTCTCCTCACTCAAAGCACCTCGAGGAATGATAATACCACGCTGTACGCATATTCGCTTGCCACCCTTGCGAATATATCGCTTACCGACACTCGCGGCACGCTTACCACCCTTGAACGACACAGCAATACCCTCAACAGCACTTTCAACCTCTGCTATGGAGAAGTGTGGTTGCTGCTGGATATATCTCTCAAGGCGGGTAAGACGCTGCTTGGTCTCGTCGCCCTGTTTCTCGCTGCCATAAGAGCATAAAGCGGTTTCTTTTAGCGAGTTGAGATTGTTAATTCGCTGAATATATCCCTGCTTTGTGCAAGCAATTGTTAGGGCATCAACAGCGTGATGTCGGTGATCCATACGCTTAGACCAATCCTTGATGCGTTCAACTTCCACCTTCTCGCCATTTACGTCACGCTCAACCATCTCGGTAAGACCCGCAGAGCGGTAACGATTGAAATTAAGCGAATGTAACACCTCATCCCAGCCCCAAATATGACGAATGAAGTCGGTAACACTACCACTTGTAGCATAGACATTATGACATATACTTTGAAGCATCTCCTTAGCCTTCTTCGCGATATACTGACTCTCACGCAGCTGACGCTCGATAAAGTCAGATGGGATATCCTGAGCCGACATAAGGAGTTTATTGCGCTTCGACTTAGAAATACCAATAGGTATTGGTAACTTAGTATTATATCTATCTGCGAGGTCGTTAACGCGAGCTACATATGCCTTAAACTCACCACTATCCTCGCCCTTACTCTTCATAAAGTCATAGGCAGTGCGATTGTTCTTCTCCTTGTTACATGCACGACAAGCACAAACCTTATTTGAGAAACTATCATCAAAGAGTACTGAACGAGGTATAACGTGCTCAACCTCAACGCCAAAGCCTAATAAAAACTCATTTACATTAACGGTATTACCACAATACATACAAATGTGCTCAGACTCCTCCCACATCTTATACTTCTGAATGCGCGAACGAGTTGGTGCAAGGCCGTACTCATCCTGAATTCTCTTAGCAATAGTCTCGTTTACTTTTTGATTTCGAGCAATCTCCCTCGTTGCAGACTCACGTTCCTCGCGATTCTGCTTTAACTCTCGAGCGAGTTCAACACGTATTTCATCGAAACGACCATACTCTGCCATAAGAGCATTTACCAAGTTTACAAGTTGATTGAGAATCTTCTCCACAACAGGCTGGCGCAACTCTCCCTTCTGAATGGGGAGCAACTGCTCTGCAAGCTCGCGTGCCTCATTCTGCTCCTTGGTAAGCGAAGTATCGTCATAGCCAGCAGCCACCTTTGCATCGTAGTACTGCATACCCTCCTGCAAGTATGGCAGAATCTTACGCATAGCACGTGCTGACTTATTACCATATCCAGCCTTGACAAAATCAATCTGACACAATGCCTCAACAACAGCTTCATCATCAATACCGAACTTAGACCCAAGAAGTCGACGCAACTCATCAATATCAGAGATTGAGTACAATACGTGCCACAATTTATATAATGGCTCACGTTCGAACGAAGCATCCACAACCTTAGTTACCTCTCCTGTTTCGGTATCTACCTTATTACCATCAGAATATTTAAGCTCAAAGCGTAACAACTCAGCAGCCTTAGGATAGTTGCCCAAGGCCCTCTTAATTGTATGATAGGTAGTATCGCCCTGCAAGCCCTTACCGACAGCTTTACCACAGTACCACTCAGTGGACTTAACGCCGAGAAGCTTCGCAAGATCCTTAGAAGTTAGCTTCTCATTGACACGCATATAATCATATATCTTCTGCTTCTGCTCCAAAGTAATATGTAGCGTATCATTAACCTTATTATTAATGTTTAGGTTATTAATACTTTCCCATATCTTACAAGCTTGGAACAGCGGAGAAGTACGTGGCGCAACTTTAGGTCCTTGATTACGCACACGGCCACTACTCTTATCAACTACATCACAACGTTCCAACTCACAGCGTCCAACGAGGTGCTTACACGACTTCAATGGGCGCTGATGGAAGATTATATAGTCGCGAATATGGGCAATGCACTCATCGGTAAGCACATCGGGATAAAATCTATTCTGGCACTCCATAATAGCATCATACTCCTCTATGTAAGCAATACGCGGATAAGTACACTCCTTGCATCTAAAAGCATCATCAGCCTTAAGAGACTCATACATAAATTGTCCCACGGTGATACCCTTTTCCTTAATCTCACGATAACGGTCAACAACTTGCTGAACATAAGCACCAAGCTTCTTATCGCCAAAATCAGATTTAGCAGTACGATAGCCACGCTTTTGATTTATATGACACAACACGCGACCAAGCTCAGCAAGAGATATTTGCTCACTTACAGCCTTGGCGCGCAACCCCCAAAGCTCGAGTTTACCCAATAGCATAGGGACACCATCATATATACCACTGCACTTCAACTCTTCCAATAGGAGTGCCCTACGTAGTTGATAGCGGTCGTAACCCTTACGTTGCGTGCGGCTTGCTGTTCGGTCGGCATTCTTTGTTAGGGCCTGACCCTTAGAGAACTGCGTGCTCTCATCTGTTGTTAATGGAATAATGCGGCTACCAATTGCTATAATCTTATCTGATTCTCCTTCGTGCGGAGTATCCAAGACCTCTACGCTATTTTCTTCGACGATAGCCCAGCCTATGCTTGTAGAACCTAGATCCAATCCGAGAACTCGTTTCATAGTGATAACAAATTTAAAAGAGTATCACAAATTTAAAGAAAAATTTGCATAATTGCTAATTTTAGCCTATTTTTGTGGGACAAATTTAAAAGCAAATCACAAAAAGGATTATTCCGTTGTGAAAACATTTGGAGCGGGGCAACAACCTCGCTTTTTTCGCATTATTATGCTTGATTATAAATGGTTATCTATTTAAGTTTGGGTTAGTGGTTTTAATAAATTCACATACATACTCCTTGCAAAGTATATAGCCACACACAGTGAAGGTTACTTTTTTAAGTAATCCTCAATTATCTTAGACTTGAGTTTGGCAATAGCATCGGCTCGAAATTCACCCCAGGTCACACCTTCATAGCCATTGTCAAACCAACTTGTATCCTTCGAGAACAATTCCATAAACCCCATATATAGTTTCTCAACAACCTCTCTGCGTTTGCAGTTACCAAATAGAATAGGGCTACCAACAAAATCATCTGGGGTAAATATTACCTCGACGCACGATGAATCTTTCGTATCTTGGAAATAAAACCCTTTTACATTTATTATATTTGGCTCATCCTCATAATGTAGATTTATAGAGCCATTCCTGCGCAAAACAAGTCCCTCTAACTCATACCGAAGAATATTTAACTCATTACTCCAGTCCGAGAAGTAGGAACGATAGAGCCGATTTCCAATACCAATGACAAATGGAGTATCGCAAGCGTATTCATCTTCAAATTCGAATGTAAATTTCTCAATAATAGCATCCGTAGAGAATGATTGATTATAGTTTCGATGCACATTCATAGCACATAACCCTTCAAGCATTCTCATATATTTGAGCAATGCTCCATAATCGTGCTTTTTACGCATAAAGAAACCCCAAAAGTTTTTTGTCTAAACTTTTGGGGTCACTTCAGTGTCGCATACCCCACTCTAGGGGCGATAGTAACGATTGTTGTGGAGGGTGCTCACATCTGCCAGGTGTCGCATACCCCACTCTAGGGGCGATAGCAACGATGAGGCCGTCGAGAATGTACATAATGTATCCTCGACGGTCTCTTTCTATGGTAGATAACTCTATTAGCTGCTACCCTACTTCACTATTCGCTCGATGTAGGCTGTATAATCCTTGATTACTGGCTTGTAGTCGACCTCGGCCATAAGCTTAGATGATATTATAAAATCGGCCGACGAACGATTGATGGCCGTTGGCACATTATAGAGCGTTGCTAAGCGAAGCAGTGCCTTAACATCGACATCGTGGGGCTGTGCCGACATAGGATCCCAAAAGAATATAAGCAGGTCTATCTCGTCGTTAGCAATCATAGCTCCCAACTGTTGGTCGCCACCCAGAGGTCCCGATTTAAGCATTGTGATGTCGAATCGCGTATTTGCGGCATCCTTGCCTCTACGCTCCATAAGTGTCTCAGCCACGATACGTCCCGTGGTTCCTGTACAAATCAGGCGGTGTGATAATAACTTCTCCCAATTCCAAGCGACCCACTCTGCGAGGTCGTGCTTCATTGCATCGTGAGCAACGAGTGCTACTGTTAATCTCTTCTCCATAAAAAACATCTTTTTCTAAATTCTTTCCTCTTTTTCTACGATGCAAAAATAGTGTAACGATGTTTCTTGGCTATTGCAGAGGTGTTAAGTTTTTGTTAAACGAGAAAAAGAGACCCACTTTTCGGAGATTGCAACAAAAAATCCCGACAATGACTTCATTGTCGGGACTATAGGCAGGGGTTGCACCCTACTTAACGATAATTCTGCCCTGTGGCTCGCGATACTCCTCGCCGATAATGCCATCGAGCTCAATCTCGATATAGTGGCGTAGGATATCAATCTCAGCACCACAATTCTCCTCAATAGGCGTCACAGCATCGAAGATACCATCGCCACCTCGCTCAAGGATAAGATAGTCAAGCGTTGCAAGAGTATACTCTCGTGATGGGTCTACCGCCTCATACTCACCACTCTGGCTATTAAGCACCTCGACACGTGAGACTCTACGCTCACCCTCGCCCACACTCACAAAGAGGTCTGTCTCGGGGTCTCTTACTACTGGCGACTCGACGTTAGAGTCTACCTCAAATCTCAAGCCACTAACCTGCATAAAGACACCCGCCTCCTTTGGCAATGACGACACAGCAAACTCAAGAATATCTACAAGCTGTGCTCCTGTGAGTCGTCCTGTTGCAATTCTATCATCGAAAGGCATCACGTTGTAGAGATCCACAAAGCGAACCTCACCCTTGCTAAGGTTGCTGCGGAGACCACCGCCATTTACCATTGCGATATCGGCACCAGTAAATATTCTGAAGGCATCGGCCGAGAAGTCACCGATATTTGCCTCCTGTGTACGCACAATACGCTGACCCTCAGCGTCGTAAATTGTAAGGTCTACGCTATTGTAACCAATCACGAAGTTACCCTCGCTCTTTACCTCCTCCTTGACTCTCTCCACAAGGCTCAACGTTGCAGCATCCTCCTCATAGCCCGCAAGAGTTACAAGTGTCGAGCTAATATTGCCATTAGGGTCGATCACAAGCTTACCTACATACTCGAGGTTTGTGCCTGAAGATGTTAGCAACACCTCGTCGCCTTGGCTATTTGCCACCATACGACCCTCTATGACGTGGTGATCGTGGCCATCGATCACAACATCGATGCCCGTTGTTCGGCTAATCAAGTCTACCGAGCTTGGGTGGTCACCACTCTCTGTGTCGCCAAGATGTGCTAAGGCAATGACATACTCTGCACCCGCCTCGCGAGCCTCATCGATGCGACGCTGTGCAATCTCGTAGAACTCATCACGCATAAAGCTGTAGAGAGGTGCTCCATTCTCATCTGCAAGGCCAGTGATAGTACCACTTGTGGTGGTTGTGAAGCCAATGAATGCCACATCTACACCATCATACGACTCGATATAGTAGGCTGGGAATGGATGCTCGTCGGCCTGCACATTACGAAGGTTGGCACACACCACCTCGGCATTCAACGCCTCTGTCAAGCTAAACATCTGCTCCATACCATAGTCAAGCTCGTGGTTGCCGAGTGTCACCACGTCGTAGTAGACATAGTTCATAATCTCGACAATCTTCTCGCCCTTCGACAATGTGCCCACATTACCACCGCTGACAAAGTCACCACACGACACCATTACAACGTTCTCAGACTCACGCATACAGGCATCTCTAAACGTCACGAGACGTGGATAGGCAT
>JAFYQY010000094.1 GCA_017559685.1 Alistipes sp. | reverse complement strand
TCACCTCCCGAGAGAACTGAAACCTTCTGATCTGCTGCAGGGCATCGCAAAGCGTCCATAGCACGCTCCAATACGCTGTCCAACTCCCAGCCGTTCACGTGGTCGATCTTCTCGTACAACTCGCCCTGACGCTCGATGAGACGTGCCATTTCGTCATCGTCCATCGGCTCGCAAAGCTTCATATTGATATCCTCGTACTCCTTCAAGAGTGCTGCGGTCTCGGCGCAACCCTCCTCGACAATCTCCTTTACGGTCTTGTTGTCGTCGAGCTGAGGCTCCTGCTCGAGGTAACCGACGGTGTAACCCGGCGAGAATACCACCTCGCCCTGGAAGTTCTTGTCGATACCTGCGATAATCTTCATCAGGGTAGATTTACCCGAACCGTTCAAACCGATGATACCAATCTTAGCACCATAGAAGAACGATAGGTAGATGTTGTTCAACACCTTCTTCTGGTTCTGGAATGTCTTCGACACTCCAACCATTGAGAAAATAATCTTTTCGTCTGCCATATATAGTTGTTATTTGTTTTATTTGCGTTTTGCCTATAATCGCACAAAGATAGTGATTTTATCCGAAATAATTGTTATCTTTGTATATAATTATTAGAGTATATGAAACGGGTAATTCTGTTTATGATTTCGGTTCTGCTTGCTGCCACAACTGTGGCTCAAGAACAGATTACGGTGAAAATCGATAAAAAGCAGCGATGGCAGCGCATCGAGGGGTGGGGTAGTTCGCTCTGTTGGTGGGCGCATATGTGTGGCCGCTGGGATGAGGAGAAGGTAGATAAGTTGCTCGACCTCATCACCTCGAAGGATGGTCTGAATATGAATATCTTCCGCTATAACATTGGCGGAGGCGATGATCCGTTGCATGTCGATGGCCACATGGTGGCTGGTAAGGGCAAGCGTGCCGAAATGGAGGGCTTCAAGGCGTCGGCTGACGCCCCTTACGATTGGCGTGCCGACGCAGGACAGCGCAATATAATGCTCAAGATTAAGAAGCTTCGTCCCGATGCAGTCTTTGAGGCATTCTCAAATTCGCCACCCTATTGGATGACCTATAGCGGTTGCTCGGCTGGCAATCAGAACCCTATGTACGACAATCTCAAACCTGAATATTACGAGATGTTTTGTGACTATCTGATAGATGTCTGCAAGCACTACAAGGAGGTCTACGGAATAGAGTTTAAAACCTTGGAGCCTTTCAACGAGCCTACAAGTAACTATTGGAGTTATCTTGGTTCGCAAGAGGGTTGCCACTTCGATGCCGAGAGTCAAGTTGATTTGTTGCGAGTGCTATATCCGAAATTGCAGGCCTCGGGCTTGAAGACCGTAATCGCTGCATCGGATGAGACAAATCTCCGCTCGGCACTCAAAGTGTGGAATGTCTACTCGCAACATCCCGATATTATGAAGATTGTCAAGCAGTTTAATGTTCATACCTATTCGGCTACAAACAACCAGCGTATGGAGTTGAATAAGTTGGTCTCGGCGACCAATATGGAGTTCTGGCAGTCGGAGTCAGGACCTCAATGGGATAACGAGTTGCGCCCGAAGGGTAAAAGTGCCTACGAGAACCATCTCTACTTGGCGAAGAAACTCTTCCGTGATATGCGTATTATGCGCCCACAGGCGTGGCTCGATTGGCAGTTGGTTGAGGAGTCGAGCAGAGCTTGGAGTCAGATTAAGGGCAATTTCGCAACAGGCGAGTTTGCTGTCCATAAGAACTATTATGTGCGTATGAATGTGACTCGCTTTATCAAGCAGGGATATACTCTGCTTGCCACCGAGAATGAGAATACATTGGCTGCAATCTCGCCCGACAACGATGAGTTCGTAATAGTCTTGTTAAATGTTGAGAATAAGGCGTTTGATGCCAAGATTAACCTCGCTACATTCAAGAAGAGAGACGCTACAGCCAAGGTATACCGCACCTCCAAGAGTGAGAATTGCAAGGAACTTGAGTCGGTGGCTATAAATGGCAAATACTTGGACTATAGAGCCGAGCCGATGAGTATCACAACAATCGTTGTAAAAGTGAAATAAATCTCTGTCCAAAATAGATAAAATAGGCTGCCTACATCGCAATGTTAGCAGCCTATTTTGTGTGCTTATTATCAATCTATTACCAAGCGAAGAGAGGGTAGTTCGCCATCAAAGCGTTCACATCCTTGCGAACTGCTGCGATGTTCTCTTCGTTCTCGGCATCGGCCAAAACACGGTCGATCAACTCTGCGATATACTCCATCTTATCCTCCTTCAAACCACGAGTTGTGATAGCCGGAGTTCCGAAGCGCAAGCCCGAAGTCTGGAATGCCGAGCGAGAGTCGAAAGGTACCATATTCTTGTTGGCAGTGATGTCGGCTGCAACGAGAGCCTTCTCGGCAACCTTACCGGTCAACTCAGGGAACTTGGTGCGCAAATCTACGAGCATAAGGTGATTGTCGGTTCCGCCCGAGATGATCTTGTAGCCACGAGCCACCAACGCTGCCGACAACGCCTGTGCATTGCGAACAACCTGCTGCTGATACTCCTTATACTCAGGGGTTAACGCCTCGCCGAACGCTACAGCCTTAGCTGCGATAACGTGCTCGAGTGGGCCACCCTGAATACCTGGGAAAACAGCCGAATTGAGAATCTGCGACATCTTCTTTACGACGCCCTTCGGAGTGGTCAAGCCCCAAGGGTTGTCGAAGTCCTGCCCCATCAAAATAATACCGCCACGAG
>JAFYQY010000093.1 GCA_017559685.1 Alistipes sp. | reverse complement strand
TGTTCCTTCCGAACCGCAATCAGCAGGGCGGCGTGTTGGTGGGCTCGTATAAGCCCGTATATATGTATGTAGACAACATCACAGAGCGTTGCGTGGCTACCACTAAGCTAAAGAGTTATGTCAATAACGAGGGCGTAGTAACTCTCTCGCCACGCCAGAAGGTCGAGGCGTTGATTGTCTCGGAGAGCGAGATTGGCTACCGTGCTATCGTTGAGAATCGCCATTGGGGTATGATTTATAAGAATCAGATTTTCCGTGAGGTGGCGCTCGGCGATAAGGTCGAGGCTTACGTGAGCCGTATTACGGAGGATAATCGTGTCGATTTGTCGCTCCAGCAGAAGGGCTTTGCGCAGGTTAAGGACTCGGCCGAGGTGCTCTATGATGCTATTGTAGAGGCGGGAGGAGAGCTTGCCTTGACCGACAACAGCTCGCCAGAGGAGATTCGTGAGCAGCTCAATATGAGCAAGAAGCTCTTTAAGCGTTCGTTGGGCGTGTTGATGAGCCACAATCGTGTTGTTTGCACCGATAACGAGATTAAGATTAAGGAGTAGCAGTATGGCTAAAATCGCAACTGCGGAGCGTGTGTCGCTCGAGAAGTCGGATAACTTTGTCTTTCAGCGTTCGCTGTTGGCCTATCATTATGCTTCGGAGATCGCTAAGGGCGATATTCTCGAGGTGGGTACGGGTATGGGCTATGGCGTAGAGGTTATTGCGCCTAAGGCTACACGCTATATCTCTATCGATAAACAGTTGCCCGATGTTCCGTTGCAGCTCGAAAATACCGAGTATTACGATATGGAGGTGCCACCAATCGGCTTCGAGAATTGCTCGTTCGATTCTGTGGTATCGTTCCAGGTTATCGAGCATATCGATGCCGATATCGACTTTGTGCGTGAAGTGTCGAGAGTGCTTCGTGTGGGCGGAAAGTTTGTAGTTTCGACTCCGAATGCCCCTATGTCGCTTACTCGCAACCCTTGGCACATCCGTGAGTACAACGCCGACGAGTTGCGCAACTTGTTGGAGTGTCACTTTTCGAGCGTCGAGGCGTATGGTGTAGTTGGCAATGAAAAGGTTATGGAGTACTTCGAGAAAAACCGCCAAAGCGTGCGTAAAATCACTCGCTACGACTTCCTTGATCTGCAACATCGTCTGCCTCGTAAACTGTTGCAGATACCTTACGATATTCTCAATCGTTTGAATCGTCGATCGCTTCACAAGAAGAATACCTCACTCACCGACTCTATCGTGATGGAGGACTACTCTATTGTGCCATATACCGAGGGCTTGGAGTGCTTCGACTTGTTCTTTGTGGCGACAAAATAGTTCTTGTCGCACAAATACAACTGAACAGCCACCAAGTACGGGTGGTTGTTTTTTTTGTAGGGGGGGGTGTTTGGGAATAGATAAAAAAATCAGCGGTCACCTCTTTCGAGATGACCGCTTCGTGACTCCGCCAGGATTCAAACCTGGAACCGCTTGATCCGTAGTCAAGTACTCTATTCAGTTGAGCTACGGAGCCGAATTGCGAGTGCAAATATAAGCGCTTTTTTTGGACTGTGCAAATATTTTGAAGAAAATTTTTATTTTTTTTGAAAAATAATCTACTTTTTGCGCTTTTTTGTGATTGTTGCACCACTTTCGAGCGTTCCAAGGTAGCGCATCACCCCATTTGGAGTTACCAGCGCAAGTCGTGTTTGTCCTGTAATATTCGACAAAAATATCTCGGCAAGCCATTTTTCTGCTCCATCCATAAACGAAAATGTTATACGCCAATTGCCATCGCTGAAGGTTGCGGTGTAGTCCTCGATGTAGGCGTCGAGGTTTACTGTGTCGATAACGTATGATGTGAACTCGACGGGGAGATGCAGAATAACCTTATCATTCGCTACTCCCATAAATAGATAGTAGGCGAATATCGAGCGAGTGCTACCTGTTACGATATTCTGCATAGTGATAGGTCGAAAGATGTAGTTTCGAGAGCGTACTATATCGTCGATCTCGTTGGCGTAGGCTTCACGTCGTGCATCTCGCTCGGTTTGCGCCTTCGTGGGCGCATTTTGTGGCACTATTTCGCTGTTGCCGGCACGTGCAACGAAACTCAATAGGAGCATCATCGCAAGGAAGAATATGCGCACCATAGTTAGTTCAAGCCTGTAATTCCACCAATATATTGTACGTCTGGATACCAGGGCGAGGCGATTGTGAGCGTTGCGCTACCCGACGAGGTGTAGACCTCGAGCGAAAAGTCGTAGTCCGAGCCCGAAAAGAGCGACGAAGTGAAGGTTATAAGCCATCCCTCCTGCGTCTGCTCGGTTATGTATTTATTCACCGACGGCATAGTATAGTTGAGCATAACGGTGTAGTAAGGCGGTGTTACGCCCTTGATATATGGGAGAAAGATGTCGACCTCGCTACCCCACACCTGTATTCCAAAATTGGGGTTATTCAGGAGTCGCATCTGACCTGCGGGTTGCTGTTGCATTGACGTAGGCGAAAATTGGAAGTTGCGAGCCAGAATAATAGAGTCGATGTACTTCTCATACTCGGCTTGTCGCTCTGCTCTGCGCTTTTCTCGCTCAATATGGCGTTGTTCACGCTGTTGAGTCTTCTCGGATGTGGTTTTTGTTGTAGCTTGCGAGTAGCCAATTATACATACGCCCGCAGCGAATATAATTGATGCTACAATTAAGATTTTGCGTTTCATAAACTGTAAGTATTATTTCACTTACTGTCATACCAAAAATCGTGCAAGAGAGGTTTCTAGAATGCGGTACCAGCGCAGATGAGTATGCTAAACCGTTATAGACTGAACGGGCTACATAGGCAAAAAAAAGAAGATAACCGAAAGGTTATCTTCTTCTGCGGTGCGTAGGGGACTCGAACCCCTGACCCCGTGCGTGACAGGCACGTATTCTAACCAGCTGAACTAACGCACCATTCATTTGCTGATTGCGAGTGCAAATATAGAGCAAATTTTTTATTCTGCAAAATTTTTAGAAACTTTTTTGCACTTTTTTTACATTTTTTTTCCTACTTGCGGAACATTGAAAATTGCACACTTCCGTAACTTCTTAATTGCCAGAAATTTGGATGATTTGAGAAGTCGTACTTGTCAGAGTGCTCAAAAATGAAAATTCCGTCCTCTCTGAGAATGTTACTTTCCAAAACGAGCGGAACAATCTCATCCAAACCTTCCAAGTCGTATGGTGCATCCGAGAAAACAATGTCGAATTGCTTTGGACAACTGCGAAGATAGAGAAATGCATTTGCCTTTACGACGAACATATTATCGGCGCCAAGCACTTTGGCAGTGCGACGAATAAAGGCGTGGTGCACGGCGTTAATCTCTACCGAGGTTACACTCTTCGCTCCTCGAGAGGCGAACTCGTAGCTTACCGATCCCGTGCCGGCAAAGAGATCTAAAACGTCGCACTCCTCGAAATCGACGAGGTTGTTCAGCACGTTGAACAAGTTCTCCTTTGCAAAATCGGTTGTCGGTCTTGCACGGAGGTTGCGAGGCGGATTTATCGCTCTGCCCTTAAATTTACCACTTATTATTCGCATACTACACGTTTGAAATATTTGCGCAACAACTTTGCCGCCGCTGCGCTACCTTTTATATATATAGGTCTACCCTTCTCCTCGCCAAGCCACTCGGTTGCAAGGTGAAGAACGTCGTCGGCAGTTGATGTAGCATAAGCCTCGGCACGCTGGAGCCCGTTCTCGAAAAGGCACATATAGCACACATTCTCGGTTACGTCTATCGTCAAGGCGTTGCTTTCGCT
This sequence comes from Alistipes sp., assembly GCA_017559685.1. The sequence continues at coordinate 692 of JAFYQY010000093.1, read as the reverse complement.
GTGGCGCATATCCAACAAAGGCGATACGAAAGTGGCACGACTACCCCACTCCTCGATAATTGATGTGAGAGCTTTGCTGTCTATTGCCATTACAGCTACGATGTCTGCCTGAAGTTCGCTACAAACACTCTGTTCGTTGCTGTGGCAAGGTTTGCCAACTATGCGCAGCAGCTCTGAAGCGGTGTCGAGAGATACGTGCTGACGTGGTGCAAGCGTTACACGAGGAGTGTCGATGACAATCTCGATTCGCTCGACATCGTCAGCTACTTTAACCTCCTGGGCAGAAAAAGAGCGTCCACCCAATTTTACTTGAATGGACACCTTTTTCGCTGCTAAAACCGTATTACTCCCAGTTTCCTGCCTCATTGTTACCACGGTTCATATCACCGAACTTGATACCTGCGTACTTATCCATACTGTTGTAGTAGTCTACGAGGTTTACAACATCCTGCTTGAACTCCTTGAGATTAAGGAACGCCTTGAATGGTGCACGGCACTCTACAACAGGAATAACAACCTTTGACTCGGTCTCCAACATCTTAGCCTCGAGCAAGAACTCCTGGCCGTTCGAGAATGGAATGTAGCGCAACTCAGTAACCTCGGTTGGAGTGAGGTGCTTGAAGATAGAGTCCTTAACATTGTAGTAAGACTTCTTCACATTCTGGAACTTCTTGCCACGGTTCTTCTTGTTC
>JAFYQY010000092.1 GCA_017559685.1 Alistipes sp. | reverse complement strand
CTCGAGGGCGAGCGTAGCACGCATAATCTGCGGATAACGGAAATCCTTAGCCACGATGTTCAACATCGGATTCGACGATACGCCCACTGTGCCCGAAGGCTCCTCGCCAAACTTCGGAACGCTCTGTCCCTTGCTGCTATCGAGCGTGTAGCCGCGCTGGGTCATACCGCTATTCGAGAAGCAGTTCGATATCCACACAAACGGAATACGTCCCGAGAAGATACCCGCACCACCGCGCAACAATGTCTTAGCCTCGTGGCTCTCGGCAATGCGCCAACGCAAGCCAACGCGCGGCGAGAGCATAACCGACGGCTGAGGCACCTGATTGGTATTGATGCCATACTTCAGCGCGATTTCCGAGCTATTAAATGCCTCGTTTGTAGGCGGATAGCCGAAGATTACGGGGAGGTCGGCACGCAGACCATAGGTCATCGAGAAGCGTGGCGATGCGCTCCATTCGTCCTGAATGTAGAGGCCAAACTGCGCCGAGGTGATGTTCGTTGCAGGGTCGCCGATAGGGTAGTTGCGCACATATTTGCGAGCCTTGTCGTTCAGGAAGTCGTCGAGTGTGTTGTAGGTGTAGGCACCCAACGCATTTGCCATATAGAGGCATGACGAGTTGAAAATCTCGTTGTGAGTACCTATCGTAATGGTGTGAGAGTCAGTGTAGTAGGAGAAATTGTCGGTGAGCGTTACGGTGTTCTGCACCAGGTCGTTCATAATGGCGAATGGGTCGGTACCGATGTAGACCGACGTGTTGTCGCCGTCGCGCATCTTCTGAATCTCGACGTAAGGGTAGAGGTTGCCACTCATCGCATCGCGACCGTCGTGTACGCGGGTGTAGCCCACGCGGAATTCATTAAACATCTTCTCCGATACGCGCGAATTCAACTCGGCAACGAGCGAGTGGTTGTCGGCAGTCGAGGTGTAGCCCTCGCCATTGAAGCGCAGGAGCGTAGCGCTCGAGACGAACTCATCCTTGCGTGCATCGAGGAAGTTGTAGCGTAGCGAGAGGTTGTGGCGCGAGGAGATATTCCAATCGAGGCGTGCGATAAACGAGCCAGTGCGCTTGTTCAAAGTCTGCTTGCCGTAGCCACCACCATCGTAACCCGTAAGGGCGTAGAAACGCTCAGCAATGGCCTTTGCATCGGCCTCGGAGATGTTGCAACCGCTATCACCCACATAGTATGACGAAGGCGATGAGTCGAGGTTGAACTCTCCGTTGAGGAAGAAGAAAAGCTTGTTCTTTACGATTGCACCACCGAGCGAAACGCCATAAATCTGCGTTCTCTGCTCCGCCAATTTATCGCCGTTAAGAGGGCTGCGGCCGTAGAAGTTGTGGTTGTTGTAGTAGGCGTATGCCGTACCCGTGAAGGTGTTTGTTCCCGACTTGGTTATGGCGTTGATGCCACCGCCCGAGAAACCTCCCTGTCGTACGTCGAAAGGAGCTGTAACCACCTGAATATCAGATATTGCATCGAGTGGAATAGGGTTTGCGCCCGCCAAACCACCGTTTGTTCCCGTCGAGGTCAAACCATACATATCGTTCGATGCCGTACCGTCGATTTGGAAGGAGTTGTAGCGAGAGTTTGTGCCCGCAATCGAGATACCGCCATCCTTCGAGATCATCGCCTGCGGTGCAAGGCGTGTGATGTCATCTATCGAGCGAGAGACGGTTGGTGTACGCTCTATCAAATCACGATGAAAAACCTCGCCCGAGCCTGTTCTGCGGTCGGCAAAATTGCCTCCATTGACCACTACGGCGTCGATATTGAGGGTGTCGTTTAGCGAGGTGTTTATCTGCTGGTTTTCGCCTAACGAGAGGGCGATGTTGTCGTACAGCTTCGTGTTGTAGCCCACAAACGAGAACTCTATTGTGTATGGTGCTCCAACCCTCAAACCCTGCAAACGATATGCTCCGTTCACATCGGTTACGGCGCCATATACCGTCTCGGTAGGAGTGTGTGTCGCCACTACTGCAGCTCCTGCTATGGGTTTGCCGTTGTTATCTGTTACAAAACCACTCAACGATGCGGTGGTCGATTGTGCGGTGGCTGTCATAGCCGCCACCAACGCTATAAAAGCAAATACTAAACGCTTCATAAAATAAAAATATCCCTATGTTACATACGAACATCGGGACAGAGAAATGCAAAATGCAAAATGCAGAATGCAAAATGTGAAATTAGCTAATGGCCAATGGCCAATGGCTAATAGCATAAACCTCTCTCATCCGGACTCTAACCGTCGGTATCGGAATTTCACCGATTCAGTCCTTGTTAGTGTAAGATGTTGTATTTCACACCTCCAAGGAGTCGTGGACTATCACCACCGGTAGGGAATTTCACCCTGCCCCGAGTATTCTTAATGCAAAGATAGGAAAAAAAGTTGGATAATGCAACTCTTTCTGCGTTGGACTTGCGGTCTCGGAGTTGCTCACATACTCCAAGTATGCTCCGCACTCCTCGCCTTGTCCGCCTTGAAATAGTCACATTCTGCAACTTTTTTTGTTTTGGCTGGATAATGCAACTCTTTCTGCGTTGGACTTGCGGTCTCGGAGTTGCTTAATGTAAGAATGGCATTGAATGGCAATCGTTCGCTGTTGCTCACTGAATGGCATTCGTTCGCTTTCGCTCACTAAATGGCACGGAATGGCAAAAAGCCCGACCTGTCATTTAGCAGTCGCAGACTGCGTTGCCATTCAATGTCATTCAATGTCATTTGTTGTCGTCGGGCTAATCCTTATAGTCCCTATTCTCCCTATAATCCCTAAAAACTTTTAAGTTTTTCGTTTTCAGCTTTCCGTTTTCCGTTTTAATTTGTATATTTGTAGATTAAAATAAATGTGTCACTATGGAATTGAAGTTGAGATTGCAACGAGTGTTGCAGATTTTGGAGGATGCAGAGCGTTCGGGCGCAATGTCCGAACTCGAAAAAGATATGGTGCTTGCCGAGTTGCGTGAGGCTTATTCGGCGGTTAAGTTTGGCGTGGTTTTAGACGAGAAGCAAGAGACTAAAGATGAGAGTATAGCTCCTATCTTGCCAACTCCTGCTCCCGAGCCAGAACCTGCTCCCGAGCCTGAGGTCGAGGAGACCGAAGCAGAGGAGGATGAGCCTGAGATGGAGGTAGAGATTATCTTCAACGAGGATGACGACGAGGAGGAAATTGAGAGTGAAGAGTTGATAGTGGAGAGTGAAATCGAAGCTCCAATCGAGACTCCAACTGAGACTTTGGTTGAGACTCCAATCGAAACCGAAACTCCGTCTGTTGCTGTAGAGGAGACCGTAGAGGAGGTTGTTGAGGAGCCTGTTGTTGCAGAACCTGTAGTCGAGGAGAAGGTTGAGGAGCCTGTTGCAGAGCCTATTGTAACGGAGTCTGTTGCAGCGGAACTGACTTCGCTCCATACTCCGCACTCGACACCTGCCCGTAGTGCTATTCTCTCGCTCTACGACGATGCTCCTGCGGTTATTGGCGAGCAATTCCGTGAAACTACATCGGTGGCCGACACTATCGTCTGCCCTAAGGGCGTGGCCGAGGCGACCCCTATCACCTCGTTGCGCAGTGCGATAGGCGTAGCCGACAAGTTTATGTTTGTGCGTGAGTTGTTCGGTGGCAACGATGAGGCCTACGAGGCGGCAATCACTGCGCTCGAGTCGCAACCTTCGTTCGACGACTGCATAATCCATATCTCGGAGAACTACGTTTGGGCACCAAATAACGAGGCTACCAAGCTGATGATGGAACTTTTACAACGCAAGTACAACGCATAATATGGCAAAACTCTATATCGTACCTACGCCGATAGGTAACCTGGAGGATATCACCCTTCGTGCTATCCGCATCTTGAAGGAGGTGGACTTCATCCTTGCGGAGGATACTCGCACAAGCTCGGTGTTGTTGAAGCACCTCGGCATCGAGAAGCCTCTGCGCTCACACCACAAGTTTAACGAGCACGCCACCGTGCAGATGGTTGCCGACTCGATCGAGACGGGCAAGGATGTGGCATTGGTGTCGGATGCGGGTACGCCTGGTATCTCTGATCCTGGCTTCTTGCTCGTGCGCACCTGTGTGGAGCGAGGCATAGATGTTGTAACACTTCCCGGAGCAACAGCCTTTGTGCCGGCGTTGGTGCAGAGTGGTTTCCCGTGCGACAGATTCTGCTTCGAGGGCTTCCTTCCGCAGAAGAAGGGACGCAAAAAACGCATCGAGGCGTTGGCTGACGAGGAGCGCACAATGATATTCTATGAGTCGCCATTCCGTGTTGTCAAGTGCTTGGAGCAGTTGGCCGAGGTGCTTGGCGAGGAGCGTGAGGTGGCAGTCTCTCGTGAGATTACAAAGATGTTCGAGGAGACCGTTCGAGGCACGCTCGCCGAGGTGGCCGACCATTTCCGCAAGCACGCTCCGAAGGGCGAGTTCGTAATTGTGGTTGCGGGTCGCTCAACCAAGAAAAACAATCACGACGAGAATGAAGACGAAGAGTAGGGAGATATACGAGAATGTAGTGGTATCGCTGCTGTGGTGTCTATGCTTTTTGGTAGGCATACTCCCACGTTGCATCCGTTATGGGGTGCTGGCGCCATTTGTAGCATTCGTGCTGCGCAAATGTGTGCGCTACCGCTATGTGGTCATCAATAATCAGTTGCGAGACTCCTATCCCGACAAGAGCGAGACGGAGATTGCCGAGATTTGCAAGCGCTATTATCGTCATCTTGCCGAGATGATTATCGGCACACTTTCGTTGGCAGCGATGGGACAACGTCGTCGCAAGAAGGCTACGCAGTTCAATCTTACCGATAATTTCCACGAGGTTATCGAGGGCAAGAACGTTATAGTTTTGACCTCGCACTACGGTTTTTGGGAGATTGCGCTCAACCTCTATCTATGCACACCTAAGCACCACCTTGTGGTTGCCTATCGCCCACTCAAGAGCCCGATTATGGATAAACTCTTCAAGCGTCTGCGCAACAATAAGGAGGTCGACGTCGTAGCAAGCAAGAATTTTATGCGTCATTACATCGGCAATCGCAACGGCATAAACGGCAAGAATATCGTCGTAGGACTTATCTCCGACCAGAACTGCCCACCTTCAAAGGGTTGTTGCTGGCATCGCTTCCTCAATCACGACTCGTTGTTCTTTGATGGTGGCGAGCAGTTGGCTTCGAAGTTTGGTTTGCCTGTCTTCTACTTGGAGCTTGAGCGAGTTAAGGCGGGAGTCTATCGCCACAACTATACGCAGATTTACGACGGCAAGGAGGAGGTACAACCTCACGAGATAACCGAGCGATATGTGCGTTGTTTGGAGCGAACTATCAACGCAAAACCCGAGCATTGGATGTGGTCGCATCGCCGCTGGAAGTATTTGCCAGGTGCAGATGCACAATTCTACAATAACTACAAAGAAGAGATATAAAAGCATTGAAAACGGCGGTTGTAATACTCAATTGGAACGGTTTGCAGCATCTGCAACACTACCTGCCGAGCGTGGTCGCAACTACGCCCGATGCGGATATTGTGATTGCCGATAACGGCTCTACCGATGGTTCGGTCGAGTGGTTGAAGGCGGAGATGCCAAACGTCAGTCTCGTTCTGCTTGATAAGAACTACGGCTTTGCCGAGGGCTACAATCGTGCTTTGGCACAGTTGTCGGGCTACGATGTATTCGTGCTATTGAACTCCGATATCGAGCCTACCGAGGGGTGGCTTGCGCCGCTTTTGGAACAGCTCGAGCAGAATAGCGATGTGGCGGTTGTCGTGCCGAAGATTCTCGACGATAAGTGCCGCACAAAGTTTGAGTATGCGGGTGCTTCGGGTGGTTTTATCGACGTGTTGGGATATCCGTTCTGCCGAGGTCGAGTGCTCAATGCAATCGAGGAGGATAATGGCCAGTACGACACTCCGTGCGATGTGATGTGGGGTAGTGGTGCAGCATTCTGTTGCCGAGCCGAAGTCTTTGCCGAGCTGGGTGGCTTCTCGGCTGAGTTTTTTGCCCATCAGGAGGAGATTGACCTCTGCTGGCGTGTATGGCTCTCGGGCAGAAGGGTTATGGTTGAGCCTCGTTCGAAGGTCTACCACCTGGGTGGAGCGACACTCTCGACCGACTCGCCATTTAAGACGATGCTGAATCATCGCAACAACCTTGCAATGCTCTATCGTTGTGCCTCGTCGGGACAGCGTGCGTTGGTGGCGGTGGTGCGCCCCGTGTTGGACTTTGCCGCAGCTGTGAGCTATCTCTTGCAGGGCAAAACCAAGAGCGCAAAGGCGGTGTGGAGTGCGTGGAGCGACTTTTTAAGGTGGCACAAGCGACTTGCCGAGGAGCGCATGGCTATTCGTGCAAATGTCAAACGTGAAGCACCGATATACCACCACTCGATAGTGTTGCGTTATATTTTTGGAAAGAAAATATTCCCAAAACAAAAATCGTTCTGATGAGTTCTTTTTGCACGATAGCATCGGTCTCCAAAATGCTCACATAGGCTTACTATGCTGCGCTTCTGTCGTCTTGCTTCGCACAAAAATAATCTCATCACCTCCGATTTTAAAGTTGTGGAGTAGTGAAAAAATAATGGCTAATAGCTGTATAAGATGAAAAGAGTAGTAATTATTCCCACATACAACGAGTGCGAAAATGTGGCTCGTATGACCGACAAGGTGATGTCGTTGGAGATGGATTTCGATGTTCTCTATGTTGATGATGGCTCGCCCGACGGCACTGCAAATATCATCCGTGAGAAGATTGCCGAGTATGGCGACCGTGTCCACCTGGTGGAGCGTAGTGGCAAGCTCGGACTTGGCACAGCCTATATCGCAGGTTTTAAGTGGGCGTTGGAGCACGGTTACGACCAGATTTTTGAGATGGATTGCGACTTCTCGCACAACCCCGATGATCTGTTGCGACTCTCCTCTCGCTTGGAGAATGATGCCGATGTGGTTATCGGCTCACGCTATGTTTCGGGTATGAATGTGGTGAATTGGCCACTCTCTCGTATTCTTATCTCCTACGGAGCATCGCTCTATGTGCGAATGGTTACCCGAATGCCTGTCTACGACTCTACAGCGGGCTTTGTGGGCTATCGTGCCGAGGTGTTGCGTGCGATCGACCTCGATCAGATTCGAATGATTGGCTACGGCTTCCAAATCGAGATGAAGTATACGGCGTGGCGCCACCACTTCCGCTTGCGTGAGGAGTCAATCATCTTTACCGATAGAGAGCTAGGCACCTCGAAGATGTCGAGCAGTATCTTTGGTGAGGCCTTCTTCGGCGTTATGAAGTTGCCATTTAGAAAGATTAAAAAGTAGAGCGCACCCCAATCCAGACGATGAAGAGACTGCTACCCATAATAATGCTTTTGTGCGTGGGTGTGGCAAAGGGCGAAACAACTATCGTAAACCCCGACTACGATGTGCCGAGCAAGATTGCTCCCGCCTACTTCGGCCCTAATGCCTTCCCTGTGCCCGATATGCTCGATGGTCGCACCTCGTCGAAGTTGAAGCTCGAGTTCTATGGCGACTGCTTCCTCGGTACTACTACGGGGCGAGTTGCCGACGATGTTACGGGCGACTTGTTCGTGAAACTAACCCTTCCTCTCTTTACCCCGAAAGCGAATTTGACGGTTTGGATGCCACTCTTCGAGGCGTTCCACACCTCGGCCGAGTTGAATGCTTTGCGCCGTCTGCCCGAACCATACGCTACGAACGACTTGCGAGGTATGGATGTGGGTGATGTCTATGTCTCGACCGATGTACAAATCTTGAATCAGGAGCGCCACAAGGTCGATATGACAGCTCGTGCAGCACTTAAAACAGCCTCGGCGAATGAGTTTCCGAAGGCTCGATGCTACGACGCTCCAGGCTACTTCTTCGATGTGGCCGTAGGACGAGGTTTTGAGTTCTCGGAGGAGAACAATCTGCGCCTGGCTGTGAGTACGGGATTGCTCTGCTGGCAGACCGATAATGGACGTCAGAACGACGCTGTGATGTATGGTCTGCTTGTGGCTTACTCCTATAAGAGATTTACGATAGATACCTGCTTCGGTGGCTATGCGGGCTGGGAGAACGATGGCGATAGACCGATGACCCTAAAGACAAATCTCTCATACCGTATAGGCGATTGGTCGGTACGAGTAGGGCATCAGGTAGGTTTTATGGATTGGCCGTACCACCAAATCAGAGTGGGAGCGACGTATAGTTTCGATATGTTGTCGAAGTTGAAGAAATAGAAATGGAGCCCAAAGGCTCCATTCTTTATATCTCGAACTCGATTGCGCAGTCCTCTAACGACTTGATGCGGGCGAGCGACTCAACTCTCAAACCTAAGTTTCGCAAGTAGGCGCCTCCCTCCTGGAAAGTCTTCTCAATCAAGAAGCCCATACCGACAATCTCTGCTCCCGCCTGCTCAGCCAATTGGATGATTCCTTTGGCTGCATTTCCACGAGCGAGGAAGTCGTCGATAAAGAGCACTTTGTCGCCCTTGCAGAGATACTCGCTGCTCACGCAGATGTCGAACTCCTCATTTTTTGTGAAGGAGTACACCTTGGTGTGTAGACAGTTCTCCATTGTGTTTGGAGTTCTCTTTTTAGCAAAGACTACAGGCAGATGCAATAGATATCCCACCATAATTGCTGGGGCGATACCACTCGCCTCGATAGTCACAATCTTATCTATCTTTTCGCAAGCAAAACGCTTGACGAACTCATCGGCCATAGCCTTCATCATAATAGGATCCATCTGGTGGTTGATAAAGCCATCCACCTTGAGGATTCCACCCTCGAGGCACTTGCCGTCACGTATAATTCTATCTCTAAGAAGTTTCATAATTTTGCTCAAAAACCGACCAAAGATAGTAAAATTTCCAATATCAGCAAAACAATTTTTCAAATTAGCGAATCGTTTACTATATTTGTAGAAAATTATATGGCTATGGTAGATTTTAGAATAGGACACGGCTACGATGTTCACGCCTTGGGCGAGGGTTTGCGCTTGGTGCTTGGTGGGGTAGAGATACCTCACGAGAAGGGGTGTATTGCCCACTCCGACGGCGATGTGTTGGTGCACGCCATTTGCGATGCTCTGCTCGGAGCGTTGGCTTTGGGCGATATTGGCAAACACTTCCCCGATACCTCGGCAGAGTTCAAGGGTATCGACTCTCTTGTGTTGTTGTGCCGAGTTGTTGCGCTCATTGGCGAGAAGGGCTACAAGGTCGGAAATATCGACTCGACAATCGCAATGCAGCGCCCGAAGTTGCGCCCTCATATCGATCTGATGCGTGAGCGTATCGCCGAGGCTATGGGCGTTGAGGTCGATCAGGTGTCGGTCAAGGCAACGACCACCGAGCGTCTCGGTTTCGAGGGTGAGGAGAAGGGTGTCTCGGCTACCGCAGTATGCCTGTTAATTAAAAATTAAAAATGCAAAATTAAAAATTAACTAAAAGCCAACGGCTAATGGCCAATGGCTAAAAGCAAAAAAAAATATGTCTGAGATTAAAAATTTAGAGCCAAAATTGGTGTGGGGACTTTTCGACGAGATTACAAAGGTACCACGCCCATCAAAGAAAGAGGAGAAAATAGGTGCATATTTGGTAGATTTCGCCAAGAATCACAACCTTGAGTATCAGTGCGATGCAATTGGTAATGTGGTGATTCGCAAGGGTGCAACTGCGGGCTACGAGAACCGCCCGACTGTTGTGTTGCAGGCGCATACCGATATGGTGTGCGAGAAGAATTCGGACAAGGTGTTCGACTTCGATAATGACGCTATCCAAACCTATATCGACAACGGTTGGGTTAAGGCTGACGGCACAACTCTCGGTGCTGACGACGGTATCGGTATCGCAGCGGCATTGGCGTTGCTTATCGACGAGAACGTGGCACATCCAGCTCTCGAGGCACTCTTTACCGTGGATGAGGAGACAGGCTTGACTGGTGCATTCAACTTGGGCGAGGGTATGGTTAAGGGCAAGTACCTTATCAATCTCGACTCGGAGGATGAGGGCGAGGTATTTATCGGCTGTGCCGGCGGTATCGACACTTTGGCCTATTTGCCACTTGTAACCGAGTCGGCTCCTGCCGATTACGCATACTATAAGGTCGCTGTAAGCGGTCTTTTGGGCGGTCACTCGGGTGACGATATCGACAAGGGCCACGCTAACTCAAATAAGTGGGCGGCTCGTATTGCCGAGCGTGCAACACGCCTCTTTGGTGCTAAGTTATCGCACTTCGACGGTGGAAACTTGCGCAACGCAATTCCTCGTGAGGCGTATATCGTAGTGGGTGTTCCGAGCGATAAGGCGGCTGCATTAGAGAGCGATGTAAAGGCTTTTGGCGAGGTGTTGTGTGCTGAGTTTGCTTTGGTCGAGAAGAATTCAAAGGTTGAGATTGAGAAGGTTGAGGCTCCTGCGATCGTATTGTCGGCTGAGACACAGCAAAATCTCCTCTTGGCGTTGCTCGGCGTTCCTTCGGGCGTATTGGCGATGTCGGCAGCTATGCCTGGTTTGGTCGAGACCTCGACTAACCTCGCATCGGTTAAGTTTGCAGACGACAAGATTGTTATTACTACTTCGCAGCGTTCGTCGGTTGAGAGTGCTAAGGAGTATGCTAAGTTGCACGTCGAGAGTGCTTTCGTGGCTGCAGGTTGCGAGGTTGTTCACTCGGACGGCTATCCAGGATGGGCTCCAAATCCAAACTCTACACTCCTCGAGAGCACCAAGGCGGCATACAACAAACTCTTTGGCGCAGAGCCAAAGGTGCGTGCTATCCACGCAGGTTTGGAGTGTGGTCTCTTCCTCGAGAAATATCCGCACCTCGAGATGGTTTCGTTTGGCCCAACCCTTCGTGGTGTCCACTCGCCTGACGAGCGTCTCGAGATATCGACTGTAGATAAGTTCTGGAAGTTGCTTGTTGAGGTGGTTGCTACAATAGAGTAATAGTTCTATTTACAATCTTTAGGAAAGGTCGGTTGTCGGAGTAGTCGATTACTCCTACAACCGATATTTCGTTTGTGGGTATCGCCTCGTCGGCATAGCGGCAGGTCGAGAGAGTCTGAACGGCAAGGGTGTTACCCTCACTATCAACAAATGTTCGCACGGTGGTTATCGCCTTGCCCTCCTCCATATCGCACCAAGTTAACCCTTGCTCCTCGTTGCAGATGCGGATGTTGTCAATCTGTAATAGGGTGCATATATCCTCAGCACAGAGCTCATCTATGCACTTTACGGTTGGCTCGATATGTCTGTCGAGACCAACGATACGCATATGAGCGTAGAACATATCCTTGTCGATGTTGTCGAGCGGGAAATCGCCCGTAGGCGGTGCTCCAAGCTTGATGTTACCACCGATGCGAGCCAGCATTAAACCGTGGCAATTGATTGTTACTTCGGAGTTTACGGGCAGAATTTCGTTGATGTTGCGGATGTCGATAGCAAACTCCAAACCGTCGCTCTCGTCGACTATTATTGCGCTCTTGTGCAACTCTCCCAGCCAATCTGTCGCCACGACAATGCCTCGTATCGAGACCTCCTCGACAATGCGATGGTGCTCGCCTACGCATAGCGATTTCAGGTGGTTTATGCTCACCTCCTTTGTGTGCTTCTCGCCGTCGTTATGGCAAGCGAGGAGCAGCGCAAGACTAAAGAGTATCGTCAGCAGTCGCAATATCATCTTTGAAACGAGGTTTAATCACAAACTGTTTGCCTATATTCATCCCGACGCTCTCGTAGTAGAGAATACCTCGGATATCTCGCTCTGCGGCACTGAACTCGAGCCCCGCAAAGTCGGCATAGTGCGACACGTATACAAATATTGAGTTGCCCTCGCTGTCGACGAAGCGGAAGTGCTCTTGGTTTTCTTCGCCCTCTATTGGCGCATAATGAAGATTTTCTAAGGCTACAAACCTACCGCACAAACCGTTGTCGAGCCCTGCAATGTCGCATACGAGTGGGGTAGTGTGATTGACCGAGTTGCTGCGCACGATGTGGTTGTCGATTACTGCTTGCGACTCCATCTCTCGAGGCGATTCGTCGAAACTTTGTGGTGGCAGGCCAATCTGTATAACGCCATTTTCGAAGAGAGTGGCGGTGTTGTTTAGGTGAAGTGCAACCATCAGTCCGACAGGATATTGCGTTGCGCTGTTGTAGAGGCCGAGCTTTATCTCTACCGCCCCGCTCTCATCCTCGACTACAATCGAACGATAGAAGTTGCCCTCACTGTCCGAACTCGTTATGCGACCCACGCAGATCATATCCCAATCTATGGCGTACATTCCGTTCGCACATAGCTCACGCAATGCCCCGAGTTTGGTGTTTGCACGCTCTGCAAACTCGGTCTCGGGTGCTTCGCTATGTCGGTTGTAGCATCCGCCGAAAAGTGTAGCTGCGACAATTAAAACTGCTATAAAACGCCTCATTTCTTCGAAAAAAGAGTTCTTCCCACCACAAAGTTACTAAATATCACGAAATTTTGTTACTTTTGCGCTCGAATAGTTAAAAACGGAGAGTAGAAATGTTACATCTTTTGCAGAGCAACACCGATACGGTCGAGAAATTTATAGTGCCTGATAGCGTTCAGAAGGCGAAGGCCGCCGAGGTGTTACACAAGCTTGAGAATATCTCGAATATGGACTACAAGGAGCTCCTTACCAACTTGGTGCAGGAGGCTGGCTGGATCGTACTCAAGGTGGCGCTTGCACTTGCATTCTACTTCATCGGTAAGATGATTATCAAGTGGGTGCTCCGCATTATGGATAGAGCCTTCGTTCGCCACTCGGTTGAGCTTTCGTTGTGCAACTTCTTGCGTAGCTTGGTCAAGGTGTTGCTTATGGTTGTGCTCCTACTCGCCATCATCCAGACTTTGGGTGTGAATATCTCGTCGTTTATCGCACTCTTTGCCTCGGCAGGTTTGGCTATCGGTATGGCGTTGAGTGGCACTTTGCAGAACTTCGCAGGTGGCGTAATCTTGCTAATTCTCCGCCCGTACAAGGTTGGCGACTATATCGAGTCGATGGGACAGAGCGGTACCGTAGAGTCTATAGGTCTCTTCTCTACCTGCCTCAAGACCCCCGACAATCAGACCGTCTACGTGCCAAACAACTCGATTGCGACCTCGATTATCGACAACTACTCGCAGTCGGAGACACGTCGTGTCGATTGGTTGCTCTCAATCTCGTATGGCGACGATGTGGATGTTGCACGCCGTGAGATTTTGGCTATGCTGACCGCCGATAAGCGAGTTTTGACCGACAAGGCACCTGTGGTCTATGTCAAGAACTTGGGCGAGAGCTCGGTCGATTTATCTATCCGTGCGTGGGTTAAGAACGAGGACTATTGGGGCTTGTTCTACGATATGAACGAGAAGATGTACAAGGAGTTGCCGTCGAAGGGTATCAACTTCCCATTCCCGCAGATGGATGTACACGTCAAGAAGGATTAATTTTTACATATAATATATAATAGTATGGAGTTTAAGGATATTTTGGCAATTTCGGGACAGCCTGGTTTGTTCCGTTATGTAGCACAGTCACGCAATGGCTTTATCGTAGAGTCGTTGCTCGATGGCAAGCGTATGAACGCTTCGGCATCATCACGTATCAGCGCATTGAGCGAGATTTCGATGTATACCGAGGGAGAGGATATGCCTTTGGCAGAGATTTACACCAAGATGTACGCCTACACCGAGGGCAAGCAGGGTCCATCGGTTAAGGAGGGTAGCGCACGCTTGAAGGAGTTCTTCGGCGTAGTGGTGCCTGACTACGATCGTGAGCGTGTTCACGACTCGGATATCAAGAAGGCTATTTCGTGGTTTAATATGCTCGTTGAGGCAGGCCTCGACAAGTTCGAGCTCCCAGAGGAATAAGAGGCTAAGGTCAACCAAAAAAGCACCCGAAAAGGGTGCTTTTTTGTTGTTAGAGAGTTGTGTAGCGTCACGCCTATTGCGCTCTATGACGTCAGGCACAAGTGCCGTCTATGGCGTCGCAAACAAAAGTTTGCTCTATGGGGTTCGCCTGCCATAAAGCACCAAAGGTACACCGCAAAAAAAAGGTATAAAATGTGTTTTTTACAAAAAAATATCTGTATGTATTTCTGTTTTCAAGAAAATTTATAACTTTGTACCCTTAATAGATTTGTAGTTAAAGATTTATGTCAGAATATAAGCATAAAATAGGCATTACACAGGGCGACACCAACGGAATCGGCTGGGAGGTGATACTCAAAGCGTTATCGCACCCGTCGATGGCGGAGTTGTTTATCCCTGTGATTTATGGTGCCAAACATATAGCAGAGTTCTATACCAAGGGCTTGGAGGATGTGGAGCCGTTGCAGTTCTTCTATTGCAACTCGGCAGCCGAGGCTCGCAAGGGTAGAATCAACCTCGTAGAGTGCGGCTCGAAGGATACTCGCATCGAGGCGGGTCGTGCCACCGAGGAGTCGGCAAAGCAGGCTCTCGATGCACTCGAGAAGGCGAGCGCAGACCTCGTAGCAGGCGACTTGGCTGCGGTAGTTACCGCCCCAATCAACAAGGAGTCGATGCAGAAGGTGGGCTTCGGTTTTACGGGTCACACCGAGTATTTCGCTTCGAAGGCTGAGGGTACGCCGATGATGATTATGTGCAGCGAGGTGTTGCGTGTGGCGTTGCAGACTGTGCATATCCCTGTCGACAAGGTTGCAGAGTCGCTTTCGGTGGAGAAGATTACCGAGTCGTTGGTT
>JAFYQY010000091.1 GCA_017559685.1 Alistipes sp. | reverse complement strand
GCCCCGCAGCATACTTAGCGTATGTGAGGAGCGATTTTTGAAGTGCAACGCAGCTATCGCTGCTTAAATTATGATTTTCTGTATTCGCCGGGGGTAAGACCGGTGATACGCTTAAAATACTGTCCCATAAAGGATGGATTAGGGAAGTTGAGCTCGTTGGAGATTTGCTGAACACTCATAGTTGAATACTTGAGGAGGTTCTTGATCTCGAGAGCGACAAACTCATCTATCCATTGGTGTACAGACCTGCCGGTGAAGTTGCGGATCACACGAGAGAAGTGCTTGGACGATATGTGCATCTTCTCGGCATAGAACTCGACGCTACGCTCTTCACGATAGTGCTCGGCAAGGAGCTTTATGAGGCGCTCAAAGTATTCGGAACTGCGCTCCTTGACACCCACAGACGGGAGGTTTGCACTTCGTGCGAGAATAGGGTCGGCAATACGGTAGATTGTCGAGCAGAAGATGTGGCACAAAGCACGCTCCTTGTACTCTGAGAGTTCGCCCGTATAGTCGGCGAGAAGTGAGTTGTAGAGACCGCAAATCTCGAAGAGTTTCTCGGTACTCATATCGGTAATGTAGGCATTTGCTCGCAACTGCGCAATCATACGCATAACGAAGCGGATATCGACATTCATATTCGACAAAAACTCCGACGAGAGCGCCAAAAGATAGAACTCGCTATTTGCAAGCGATCGCAAATGAAAGACCGAAGCCGAAGAGATGAAGAACTGTCCTGCGCCGATGTTGTAGTCGCTCATCTGCGACGAGAGCTCGACATTGCCATTTACGCACACCAACACCATCAAGGCGTTGATACGACAAGGGTACATCAACTCCGAGAGTGCCGACTCATCGACATTGTTGAAGTACATCATCGATGCACCGTCGATGTTTATCGCCTTGAAGCCTTCGACCGATTTCAGTTGCTCCGTATTGTACGGAATAAGATATTGTTTTGCCATTGTGTTCAAGTTTTAGGGCGTGAGGGGCGGTTACAATGTACCGCCTACCTCCCACCAAAATGCACGAACTCCGAGTTTCGGGTTTGTTGCATCGAGCGCACGCAACGCATCGAGCAACTGCCAGCAATACTCGTCGTCGGTAATCGAGAGTATCGCCGAGTTCATAACTGGCCATACTGCGTCGCCGAGGTGTGGTTCGCCGGTATAGCTACCACAGCCCGCTACCTCCTCCCACGAAGTGTAGCCACGAACACCGAGTTGCTTCATCACCTGACGAACCTCCTCGTAGAGTGCTTGATCACAAGCTATAAATATTCCTTTCATATTTTTCTCTTTCTTTATGCGTTTAACATTGCCTCCTTCTGTGCCTTCTTTGCCTTACGACGCTGACCTGCAACGGCAAACGAAGTAAAGAGCACAGGGATGAGGAAGAGGGTGATAAGGGTCGAGAATGCGAGACCACTCGCTACGGTAACACCGAGCGAACTCCACATCTCCGAACCTACACCTGTACCTACCGCCATAGGCACCATACCGAGTACGGTTGTGAGTGTAGTCATCAAGATTGGACGCATACGTGAACGACCTGCTGCAACGGCTGCGTCGAGAATAGGCATCTCACGACCAATCAACAAACGGATGTAATCTACGAGCACAATACCGTTGTTCACAACGATACCCACCAACATCAAGAGACCGAGCAAGCCCATAACGCCCATTGCCATATTCGACACCCACAAACCGAAGATAACGCCTACCAAAGCGAATGGCAACGAGAACATAATTACGAATGGATAGGTCAACGACTCGAACTGCGATGCCATAATCACGAATACGAGAATTACCATCAACACCAAGAGCATAATCATATCCTTGAAGGTATCCTGCTGATCCTCGTACGAGCCACCAAGCTCCCAAGTGATACCCGCAGGCATATCCATCTTATTCAACTCGGCGATAGTACCCTGAACAATATCCGACATTGCGTAGCCGTGACCGATAGAGCCCGAAATCTTCACATAGCGTGAACGGTCCTTACGCTCGATGGTCGGAGGGGTGTTAGCCTCAACAACACGTCCCAAGTCACGTACCTTGATAGCATTGCCCTGCGAGTTGTAGAGAGTTACGTTCTCCAAGTCCTCGATAGACTCACGGAAGCTCTTGTCGTAGCGCACCAAGATGTCGTACTCCTCGCCATCCTCACGATAGTATGATGCAACAGCACCATTCACACGGTTACGGAGGTAAGTCGCTGCGGTAGCCACATTCAAGCCATTCATAGCCAACTTAGCACGGTCGAATACTACCTGATACTCAGGAGTATACTCATCACGAGAGATTGTAACCTCGGTACAGCCGTCAACGGTGAGCATTCGTTCCTTAATCTGAGCTGCCACACGGTCGGTCTCGTCGAGGTCGTAGCCATACAACTCGATATCAACAGACTGCTGACCTCCAGCACCACCCTTCTGTCCCGACTCGATAACCTCGTAGGTGCGAATCTCGGCGTACTGATCCAAGTCCTTACGCATAAGGTCGCAAATCTCGGTCATCGAACGCTCACGCTCGGTCTTCTTCGAGAGGCGGATGTTCATCGAGATATAGTGAGTACCATTCTCCTGCATCGAAGCCCAAGTGTTGTCGGTGTCGGCCATACCCTCGCTCATACCGATAGCCTGAATCTCAGGGTACGAAGCACGGAACTGCTCGTCGATACGCAACGCCAAGTCACGAGTAATCTCCTGACGAGTACCGATAGGCAACTTGATCTTAACCGAAATACGGGCATTATCCTGTGTTGGGAAGAACTCGGTCTTAATACGTGGGCCGATAAGCAAAATCGAGCCAACAAAGAGCACCAACGCACCCAAGAGGAAAGTCTTGCGGTAGTTTACGCACCACTTCAAAACCTTGCCGTAGGCATTCTCCAACCAACCCATTGCGCCATCTACATACTTCTGCATACGAGACTTCTTAGGGTTCTGCTTCATAATCTTCGAGCAGAGTACCGGAGTAAAGGTCAACGCCGCAGCCATCGAAACGGTCAATGTGATAGTTACCATCCAACCCATCGGCTTGAACAATACACCTGCCATACCCTCAATCATTGTGAGTGGGAGGAATACCGCCAAAGTGGTCAAGGTCGAAGCGATAATCGAGACACCCACCTCCTTGGTTGCGAAGATCGCCGCCTGCTTAACTCGTGCGCCACGATCGACGTGGGTGGTGATATTCTCCAACACCACAATCGCATTATCCACGACCATACCGATCGAAATCGAGAGCGACGACATAGTAACGACGTTCAAAGTCGAGTCGGTAGCGAGCAGATAGATCAACGCCGAGAGCATCGAGATAGGGATTGTCAAGATGATGATAAACATTGCACGCCAGCGTCCCAACATCATCATTACCACGAACATAACCACGATAAAGGTGGTGAGAATTGTATCGGCCAACGACGAAGCAACATCCAAGATATTGTCCGACATATCGATATATGGCACAACAGTAACATCCGAAGGGAGATCCTTACGTAACTCAACCAACTTATCCTGCACCTTACGAGAGATCTCTACAGCATTTGCATCGGTCTGCTTCTGGATAATCATCATACCGCTTCGGTCGCCGTTGTTGAACGACTCCTGAACACGCTCCTGCTGGGTATCGGTTACGGTTGCGACATCACGCAAGTAGATATTTGCGCCACCACGAGTGCCAACTACGATATCGAGCATCTCCTCTGCGCCTGTAAACTCCTGATCTACACGCAACGAGTAGGTGTTCGAGCCGACATCCATCTGACCGCCTGGAACTGAGGTGTTCTCCGCAGCTACAATCTGCGCAATCTGCTCGATAGTCATACCATAAGCCTCGAGCTTGTATGGGTCGCAATAGATTTGAATCTGACGCTCTGGAATACCCGACACCGATACGGTACCTACACCCTTAACACGTGCCAAAGGTGTTGTTACACGCTCATCGATAATCTTTGCCAAACCACTCCACGACTCGTTCGCCTTGATTGCCATCAACATAATAGGCATCTCCTCGGTCGAGAACTTGAAGATAATTGGCTTGTTC
>JAFYQY010000090.1 GCA_017559685.1 Alistipes sp. | reverse complement strand
GGTGTGCGCTGCTGGCCGATAATCGCACCTTTGTCAATCTCGTGGTTGAGGAGGAAAGTGGTATTTCCGCTCTCCTTGTCGCCATTGATGATAGCCCAATTTATAGGTGCTGCACCACGATACTCTGGTAGGAGCGATGCGTGTAGGTTGAATGTGCCGAAGCGAGGCATAGTCCATACCACCTCAGGCAACATACGGAAGGCAATCACAATGCCCAAGTCGGGCTGTAAGGCTCGTAGAGCCTCCAAGAATGCCTCGTCACGCAACTTTTCGGGTTGGAGGATAGTCTCGATGCCCAACTCCTTGGCTGCTCTTTTTACGTCGCTCTCCTGCAACTTCATACCTCTACCTGCAGGCTTGTCGGGCATAGTTACTACGCCCACAACATTGTAACCACCCTCTACCAATGCCTTCAACGAAGGCACGGCGAACTCGGGCGTACCCATAAATACTATGCGAATATCTTTTGCGTTCATATTTCTAATCTATTTCTTGTTCTTCTTACGTTTCGATGAAATCTTCTTGCGTATACGCTTCACAGCCTCTCTGTACCAATCAAAGTTGAATAGTGGCGAGTCGTTGTTCGCCTTGTAGGTGAAGAATATAGCCATAGGCGTGAGTATCAATGCCGGGAACCACATTCCGAGCAGAGCGCTCCAATTACCCTCCTTTGAGAACTTCTCGCCCGATATCGAGATTATGTAGTAGACGATGAAGAATGCCACCGAAATAATGATAGGCATACCCAAACCACCCTTTCTGATAATTGCTCCGAGTGCTGCTCCGATAAGGAAGAAGATTATAATTGAGACAGGGAGCGTCAACTTGCGATGCCACTCATTCTTACTGCGATAGAGCTGATCCAATGCCTCCTTCGAGCTACTCTCGTCGAACGAGAACATATTTCGGGAGTTACGAGCCGTACGCAATGCGCTCTCATAAATTCTCTCTTTGGTGCGAGTATCGAGCGCAGGAATTGAGTCGAGCATTCTTGCCTGGTAAATCTTCTTCGAACGATCCACGATAATAGAGTCCACGGGGGCAATTCCATCGGGGTCACGAGCAAAGATATGCTCACGCATCAATGGGTTGTAGGCTGTCGCCGTAAGGTTTACCACACGCATATCGAGCGAATCGATATGGTGCTCCAAGTCGCTTATATCCATTGTCTGGCTATTGTTGCCAAAGATATTCTCGTCGCTACGCTGGAAGTCGAATCCCGACATTGGAATGCGACCATCCTGACGCTTGAACTTGTTACGACGCAATGAACTCTTGGTATACCATTGATAGTTGCGTGCATACTCGAACGATTCGCCATTAAAGAGCGTCACGAGCAGATAGCGCTTATCGTCCGAAAGGCGGATGTAGCCCGAGTCGGCGATTGTGGTTGTCATATCGCCATTTCGAGAACGGTTATCGTAGATAAGTACGTTTGTGAGGAGCTTTGTCTTCGGGTCTTGCTTGTCGACACGAATACTCATATCCTCGATACCGTTAAAGAATAGTCCGTCTTGGAACTCGAGCGCCTGCTTCTGCTGTTTGATGTCGTAGAGCGTCGCCATCATCTTCTTGTTGGCGTACGGCACAAGGTCGTTGATGACAAAGAACGAGCCTATGGCGATAATGCCGATAACCCAAAATAACGGCGTCATAATTCTTCGCAAAGACATACCCGCCGACTTCATTGCCAACAACTCGTGATTCTCGCCGAGATTACCCATCGACATAATCGTCGCCAAAAGAATTGCCAACGGCAAACCCATCGGAATCATATTCATTGTGGCGTACATAAGGAGTTCGACGATAACCATAGGATCCAAACCCTTACCGACCAACTCGTCGATATATCGCCATACGAAGTTCATCATCAGGATGAAAATGATGATGAAGAAGGTCAGAACAAGTGGCCCGAGGTATGATTTTAATACGAGTTTATGTATCTTTTTCATTAGTGAATGTGCAATCTCTCTTTTCTGCGTTTAATCTGTTTTCCCCACAAAGATAACAATTTCATTGTTACAAACAACATTGTGAGCATAAATATTATCGACGGACCCGAAGGGACTTCGGCGTAATAACTCAAAATAAGACCAGCAATGCCTCCGACTATCGCTACCACTATAGCAGTCGGTATAATGCGCTTGTAATCTTTGAAAAGTGTGTTGGCGGCAACTACGGGCATAGTCAGCAACGATATGAGCAACACGATACCCATCACTCGTATTGAGAGCACGATTGTTATGGCTGTCATTACGGCAATAGCGTAGCTGATTAGCTTGACGGGCACCTTCGACGCCTCGGCAAAGTTGCGATCAAAGGCGGTAAACATTATTGGGCGATGCCAAAGTAATGTGCCTATAATCAATACGATAGACAACGCAATAAGGGCGTAGATGTCGCTATCGGTAACGGTCAGGATATTACCAAATAGGAAGTTTGTCATCACGCCCGAGGTGTAGCCTGGTCGCAACGAAATAAAGAGTGCTCCCATTGCCATTCCTATACCCCACACCATTCCAATTGCCGAATCGGGGCGAATTTTCGAGCGAGAGTTGCTCCACTCGATGCCAAGAGCCGATAGAATAGCAAAAACGGTTGCGCCTAAAATTGGGTTGGCGTTGAGGTAGAATGCAACGCCGAGACCACCGAACGAGGCGTGGGTGATGCCTCCGCAGAGAAATACCATTCTACGTGCTACGATGTATGTGCCTATGATACCGCAAGTTATGCCCGAAAGAATGCAGGCGATAAGTGCGTTCGACAGGTAGCGATACTCGAGTATGTCGGCTAAAAACTCCATCTTCATTGATAAATCAATGCAAAAATAGTATTTTTTATGGAACTACCATCGCTATTTTAATCTTTTTGTGTAATTTTGTGAGAAATTTTTAGAGTTGAATAATAGATGGCTCGCAGAGTTAATTTTCATACATTGGGTTGTAAGCTCAATTTTTCGGAGAGCTCTACCCTCGCTCGCCAATTCGAGGCGGGTGGATTTGTGCGTGTAGGTACCAACGAGAAGGCTGATATTTCGATTATAAACTCCTGCTCGGTGACAGCTCAAGCCGACAAGAAATGTCGCAATCTGATACGCCGAATCCATCGCAAAAATCCCGATGCGATAATTGCAGTAACGGGATGCTATGCCCAGCTGAAACCTTATGAAATTGCCGATATTGAAGGTGTTGATATCGTGTTGTGTAACAACGATAAAGGCGAAACATATAAACAGGTGCTTCAGCTGAACGAGCGAGGTAAAACAAGGGTGCTTTCGTGCGAGACTGACGAGATTACATCCTTCTTTTCGGCCTTCTCGAGTGGCGACCGCACTCGTGCCTTTTTGAAGGTGCAGGATGGTTGCGATTACTGCTGTTCGTATTGCACTATTCATAACGCCCGAGGAGCGAGTCGAAATACTCCGATTGCTGAGGCTGTCAAGCAGGCTGAGGAGATTGCTCGTGGCGGTCAGAAAGAGATTGTTATCACGGGTGTAAATACAGGCGATTTTGGTCGTACTACGGGCGAGAGTTTTCTCGATTTGTTGAGGGCTTTGAACGGGGTTGAAGGTATTGAAAGATATCGCATTTCTTCGATAGAGCCAAATCTTCTAACTGACGAGATAATAGCGTTTTGCACATCGTCACCTAAATTTCAACATCACTTCCATATTCCTATTCAATGTGGCTCGAATAAGGTGCTTGGTTTGATGCGTCGTCGCTATACTATTGAGAAGTTTGAGGAGCGTATAAATGCGGTGCGAAATGCTATGCCTGACGCTTTCATTGGTATCGATGTTATTACTGGTTTCCCAGGCGAGGGTGAGGCGGAGTTTGAGGAGTGTTACAACTTCTTGGCGAAGATTAAGCCGTCATTCCTTCATATCTTCCCATATTCGGAGCGTGAAAATACCCCTGCTATACACTTTCCTGATAAGGTTGCGCCCGAGGTTTCGATGGCTCGAGCAAAGCGTTTGGAGGAGTTGAGCAGTCGCTGTCATTACGACTTCTGTAAGCAGTATCTGGGTACTGAGACTGAGGTACTTTTCGAGAGTACTATGCGTGGCGGAATGATGACGGGATTTACAAGTAACTACTTGAAAGTCAAAGCGCCATACGACAAACGATATATAAATCAGATCGTCAAGGTGCGACTTCTCGACATCGAGCAGAATGCTGATGTTTTGGGAGAGATAATCTAAGCGAAAGCGAAAGAAAAGGTCGGCAATTTGCCGACCTTTCTGTTTAGTTTACTCTGGTGTATGTTGTTGATGTTTTATAGTTCGTGAGCGTGAGAGTATTCCTCTTTATCGAAACTATGTATGCTATTTCGGTAGGTTCGTCGAAATAGCCTTTGGAAATCAGGTAGAGCGTGTTACCAACTAAGCTATAGGTGTATTTTAGGTTGGCTGAACTGACGGTTTTGTCTGGCAATGCTCCTGTTGGACAGTCTGGGTCAACAGGGGTATTGTCATATTTAGGCTCCTCCCAGTTGTTGAGGGAAACATCGATTCTGTATTGACAGGTTCCGTCAGCCTCAAAGGTGTAGCTTTCGTATTTTGTCTTTTCGCCATTGTCTATTACCTCTGTCGATTCCCATTTGCCAATGAGATCGTTAGTCTCGATATTGTGTTTGCTGCACGAAGTGATTCCCAATGCGGTTGCGAATAGTATCGCCAAATAGAAAAACTTTTTCATAGCTGCGTGTGATTTTGTGGTTTGCTACTGTTGCGTCATCCAGTTCTTCGGGAACAACTTTAACTCTGCTCCTGAAACAATCTGCAAACATCTTTATGTCGGGAACATCTCCGCTATAACGGTTGAGCCCGGTTGGTGAGATGCGCTTTTTCATCC
>JAFYQY010000089.1 GCA_017559685.1 Alistipes sp. | reverse complement strand
CTGCAAATAGCACTGAAAAGAGAAGAAACACCCTTTATTGATACGCTTAGAGCGTTAAGAAACAATAAAAATGTTAAATCTTCACCTTTTAGAATGCACCCTTAAAGGTTATGACCATATTTCTGACTTATTACTCGCAAATTATTGAGTAATAACTGGTTGCAAATACCGTTATTGTAGTAGTTTGACAAGTATAACTATCCCTGATAGCGTTACTTCGATTGGAGAGCGAGCATTCTCCCATTGTAGCAGTTTGACAAGCATCAATGGTAAATATGCCTCTAATGATAATCGTTGTTTAATTATTGATGGAGTTCTTAATAGTTTTGCTTGCAAAGGATTAACTACATATACTATTCCCGATAATGTTACTTCGATTGGCAATTCGGCATTCTCTAGTTGCAGTAGTTTGACAAGTATTACTATCCCCGAAAGCGTTACTTCGATTGGAAGTTATGCATTCTATGATTGCAGCAGTTTGACAAGTGTTTATTGCAAAGCGATTACACCACCTAATGGAAAGGCAGGTATATTTAACTCTAATGCTGCAGAATGCAAAATTTATGTTCCAACAGGATCAGTTGATGCTTATAAAGCAGCTAATTACTGGAAAGATTATGCAGATAATATAGTAGGATATGATTTCGAGTAATTTATATTTAACTCAAAAAAGAAAAAATTATGGAAACAGGAAGTATTAAAGTATTAGAAAATGTGAAGATTAATCAAAATGTTATTTGTTTAATTGTGAGTTTTATTTTTCTGCATTATTCAAAAGACAACTGTTGTTGTCACAATTGGATATACAAATCGAGTAGTGCATTGTTCGTGATATCATTGATCTCGGTCTGTATATCGTTGGTTTTCTATACTTATGAGTATTGTCGAAAGAAGTGCATAAAGTAAGATGTCAAAAATTGAGGCGTGAATATATAAAAGAACAGAAAGAAAAAGACAAAATCAATGATGCTAATGGAGGGAAAATAATAGGTTGGTAATCTCCGATTGCAACAAACCTCTCGGCCTAAGTCGAGAGGTTTGTTACTCCATCACATACTCCCTCCACTCGTCAGGGGCGGGGATTGATTGGCGGGTGTGGTGGTTGTGGCATACCAGCACCGTGCGCGACTGGCAGCAGAGGCGTTCGCCCGCCAGCAGACGCTGCACAAGGTGTATGCTCTTGTTGCCGATGGACTCTATCTGCGTTTCGACAACCACATCGTCCTCGTAGAACACCTGCTCGTAGAAATCGGTGTTGAGCGACACCACCATCGCCGATACCTCTTCGGCTGTGCCGGTCAGCTGTCCCAGTTCACGAAACAGATCGCTCTTGCCCAAATCGAAATACATCTGCAGGGCGACATTGTTGGCGTGACCAAACGAGTCGATGTCCGAAAATCGTATCTGTATGGGTGTTGTAACTTTTAGTCCCATAATTATTTGCGGATAATCTCCACCTCGCCACGCTCTCCAAAGCGGATTATAGAGCTTGGCTTGCCCGTAGGTCTGCCCTGAAAACGAGGGTTGATAACGAAATCCACTCCGTCGATAATCTCGCGGCTCACATCCTTCAATCCCTTGAGTGGTGTTGGTTCGCCCGAGATGTTGGCCGAAGTCGATACGATAGGCTTGCCGAAGCGACGCAACAACTGATGGCAGAATTCGTGGTTAGGCACTCTCACACCCAGTGTTCCCTCCTCGGGGATAAGGTTTTTGGCTACGTTCACAGCGCCCTCCAGAATCAGCGTGATGGGCTGCTCGCTCATCTCCATCACCTCGAAGGCGATGCCTGGAGCTTTGTTCACATAGCGTACAATCATATCGGCATCGCGGCACAGGACAATCATCGAAGTCTTGTTCTCGCTCTGCTTCAACTTATATATCTTTTCAACTGCCTCAGCGTTTGTCGCATCGCAGCCAATGCCCCATACTGTATCTGTGGGGTAGAGAATCAAACCTCCCGCACGCAATACTTCGATTGCTGCCAATATCTCTTTTTCCATAGTTTTATATAGTAAGCAAATTTGTGGTCAAATGGGTTTCTGGATAACCCATCACCTCTTTTAGTTTTAGTATTTCACATTCAGCCAAGGAGCTTTCTCGGCGTGGAATTTCTTGATTTCTACTGGAATGTCGGTACACAAAAAGTCTGCGCCAAGATATGCGCCAAGCATAAAGTCTGCAGTAGACTGGCCAGGCCAGAGGCTAACCTTGAGTCCTCCTTCGTGAGCCTTCTTCACCGACTTGCGGCTTGTGCCGTCCATTGTGCAACCAATGCGAGTGATGCCCAACGCTAAAGCCAAAGCAATCGTCTCGTCGTTGCAAGGCTTTGATGAAATCATCAGTAGGTCAACACCTGGATACTTCTGCTGCAGATAACGCAGGCCACGATAGTCGCTCGATGTGAATACATACTCAGCGTCGGCGGGGCGTGCCGCCATCACAGCCTTATAGAGTTTGTCGCAATACTCCTGCAGACGCTCCTCGGGGTAGAGCTTTGCTGGGCTGGTCTTCAGCTCAAATTCCACATAGAGACCATCGATATTCTTCAAGAAGTCGAGCAGCTCGTCAATAAAGAGCAGCTTATTGCCCTTCTTTGTGCGGAGCTTGCGAATCTCGTCTGAGGAGGTGAGCTCTACTGTGCCCGTGCCGTTGGTTGTGCGGTCGAGCGTAGAGTCGTGAGTTACCACCAACTCGCCATCCGAAGTCATACGAATATCGACCTCAAAGCCTCGATAACCGGCTTTGTAGCTCGCCTGGAAGGCCTCCAGTGTGTTCTCGTCGTGCTCCATACGACCTCCACGGTGCGAGAAGCAACGAATCTCCTGAGTCTGTGCCGCAACATCGCCAATCCAAAGCGAAGCCACAACGGCAAGAGCGTAAAAAATCTTTTTCATATCCAGCGTTTCTCTTTTGGGAGGTCCTCTAAAATTTTCCATCTGCGAGTAGTCAGAACCTCTCTGCGGCTACTGCTGATGACACTTTATCTCGACAAAAATAGTTATTTTCTGGCACTTTACAACTATCCGTAAGGATAAAATTTTGGGGTGGAGTTGCTTAATGGCAATTATTTTTGTAATTTTGCGACCAGCTAGAAAATAATAACAAAAAAGATAACCAATATGGGAAGAGCGTTTGAGTATCGCAAAGCGAGAAAAATGAAGCGTTGGGGTCATATGGCCCGCGTATTTACCAAGATCGGTAAGGAGATTGAGATGGCAGTTAAGGCTTCGGGTTCAGATCCTACGTCAAACACACGTTTGCGTATCTTGATTCAGAATGTCAAGGCTGAGAATATGCCAAAGGAGAACATCGAGCGTGCAATTAAGCGTGCAACTGATAAGGATGCTGCTGATTACAAGGAGATGATCTATGAGGGATATGGTCCTCACGGTGTAGCTTTCCTCGTTGAGACTGCAACCGACAACACAAACCGTACAGTTGCCAGCGTGCGTATGTACTTCAACAAGTGTGGTGGTACATTGGGTAACTCTGGTAGCGTGGCATTTATGTTTGAGCACAAGTGTGTGTTCAAGTTCAAGCCT
>JAFYQY010000088.1 GCA_017559685.1 Alistipes sp. | reverse complement strand
CGAGAGGATAACCTCGCAACCCGCCAACTTGAGCTGCTTGAAGGTGTAGTACTCCATATTCTCGACTTGCTCGTCGCACATCTTCTGCACGATCTTCATAGCGAGAGGGCCCTGCACCGCCAACTGTGAGATGCGGTCCGAGGCGTTCTCCAACTCCACACCCTCACGCATACCGAAGGCCTTGCCCTGCTCCAAGATGTGAGCCCAATCCTTCTCGATATTCGCCGCATTTACGCAGATGAGGTACTTCTGCTCCGAGTAGCGGTAGATGATGATATCGTCCACAATACCGCCCTTGCCGTTAGGCATACACGAGTATTGCGCCTTACCGTCGTAGAGCTTTGTGACGTCGTTAGTGCCAATCTTCTGCAAGAGGGCAGTGGCATTCTCGCCCTTAACCCAAATCTCGCCCATATGGCTCACGTCGAATACTCCTGCGCCATTGCGCACAGTCATATGCTCGTCGTTGATGCCCGAGAACTCGATAGGCATATTGTAACCTGCAAACTCAGCCATCTTGGCACCATTTGCGATGTGATACTTTGTGAATACGGTAGTCTTCATAATATAGTGTTTTAGGTTCGTTTTTGCTGCGTGAGGTTGGCTCAATTATATGATTTGAGCAAACAGGTCGAAGTCATCCGCATCGGTGATGCGTACGTCGTAGAACTTACCCTTCATCAAGCGCTTCGGGCTCTCGATGAGAATCTCCTCGTCTACCTCAGGCGAGTCGTACTGCGAACGTCCGATGTAGAAGTCGCCCGACTTGCCATCGATAATCACTCGCTCGATATTGCCCACACGCTCCTCGTTCTTCGAGTGCGAGATGTCGGTCTGAATAGCCATAAGGTGCTCGGCACGATAATCCTTAACTCGCTGCGGAACATTGTCCTTGAGCTTCGTAGCCGAGAAAGTACCCTCCTCCTCCGAGTATGGGAATACGCCCAAGCGGTCGAAGCGAAGTCGCTTAACCTCCTCGCACAACTCCTCGAAGTCGGCAGCACTCTCGTTAGGGTAACCCACCAACATAGTGGTACGAATGGCGATGTCGGGAATAGCCGTACGCAAGCGCTCAATCAAAGCCAATGCCTCGGCTTTAGTGTGACGACGATGCATCAACTCGAGCTGATTATCCGAGAGGTGTTGCAACGGAATGTCGAGGTATTTGCAAATCTTCGGCTCACGAGCCATCACCTCGATAACATCCTGCGGGAAGTCGGTAGGGTAGGCGTAGTGGAGTCGTATCCACTCGATGCCCTCCACCTGGCACAACTTCTCGAGCAACTCGGCCAAGCAACGCTTGCCATAGAGATCTACGCCATAGTAGGTGGTATCCTGAGCCACCACCATCAACTCCTTCACACCCTTTGCTGCGAGGTTCTTTGCCTCCTCCAACAGCTCCTCCATAGGTACGGAGCGGTGCTTGCCACGAATGAGTGGAATAGCGCAGTAGCCACATCGCCAATTGCAACCCTCGCCAATCTTGAGGTAGGCGTAGTGCTTTGGCGTTGAGAGTTCACGCTTGGTCTCGTGCTCCTTGTGGTAGTCGCCCGTCAAGGCACGAACTACACCGTCGAAGGTGCGTGCTCCGAAGTAGTCGTCCACCTCGGGAATCTCCTCACGCAGTTCGTCGGCATAACGCTCCGAGAGACAGCCGATGACGAATACCTCCTCAATGAGTCCCGCCTTCTTGGCTTCGACTGCATTGAGAATGGTGTCGATGCTCTCCTCCTTGGCATCGCCAATGAAACCACAAGTGTTGATAACCACAACCTTTGCATCGGTGCGGTCGCTGTCGAAGCGAATCTCGTAACCCGCCTCGGCCAACTGTGCTGCGATATGCTCCGAATCTACACGATTCTTGGCGCAACCCAGCGTGATGATATTTACAATCTTCATTGCAGACTAATTCTTTCCAAACAGAGCCTTAACAAACTGATGACGGTCGAAGATGCGAAGCTGGTCGATACCCTCGCCAATGCCGATATAGCGCACAGGCACCTTGAAGGTGTCGCTGATGCCGATAACCACGCCACCCTTAGCCGTGCCGTCGAGCTTTGTGATAGCCAACGATGTAACCTTCGTAGCCTGGGTGAACTGACGTGCCTGCTCGAATGCGTTCTGACCTGTCGAGCCGTCAAGTACGAGCATAACCTCGTGCGGAGCATTAGGGATAACCTTCGCCATCACGTTGCGAATCTTGGTAAGCTCGTTCATCAAACCAATCTTATTGTGCAAGCGTCCTGCGGTGTCAATCAACACTACGTCGGCATTGTTCGCTACGGCCGAACGTAGGGTGTCGAATGCCACCGATGCAGGGTCGGAGCCCATCTCCTGACGAATCATCGTTGCTCCTGCACGCTCTGCCCATACGCCGAGCTGGTCGATAGCCGCTGCACGGAAGGTGTCCGCAGCACCGATATAGACCTTCTTGCCGGCACGTGTGAGTTGCGCTGCGAGCTTACCTATAGTGGTGGTCTTGCCTGCGCCATTCACGCCCACAACCATCACTACGTAAGGCTCTCCCTCCTTGGCGTCGAGTCCGAAGTTCTCGGCTGAGCCCTCAGCCTGCTCCATAAGCAGAGCAATCTCGTCGTAGAGCATAGAGTAGAGCTCCTCGGTGTTGAGATACTTATCACGAGCTACACGCTCCTCAATCTTGCGGATGATCTTGAGGGTAGTATCTACGCCCACATCCGAAGTGATGAGTGCCTCCTCCAAGTCGTCGAGTACGTCCATATCGACGGTCGAACGACCTACCACAGCACGGTGCAACTTCGAGAAGAAACCCTCCTTGGTCTTTTCGAGACCTGTGTTGAGCTCCTCCTGCTCCTGCTTCTCTACCTGCTCAATCTCTTGTGCGACCTCGGGTGTTGCTACAACATCCTCCGCCTTTTTCTTCTTGAATATGTCAAAAAATCCCATAGTCTTTTTGTTTTTTGCTATTAGCCGTTGGCTGATTAAAAATTAAAAATTGACATTGAATGGCGAGAGAAATATAACTACTCACTACTCACTACTCACTACTCTCTACTCTCTGCTCTCTACTCACTACTCTCTGTTTATAATGGCTAAAAGCCATTTAATATGCTACAAATATACAATTTTTTCTTATATTTGCGTTACAATTTTAGCAAATAGAACGATTATGAGAACTTTTACGATATTTTTGGTGGCGTTATCGCTCACTCTTTCGGCTTCGGCACAGGACTTACTCGTCAAGCGCAATGGCGAGCAGATGAAGGT
>JAFYQY010000087.1 GCA_017559685.1 Alistipes sp. | reverse complement strand
CAAATTCCTCACATAGGTTTACTATGCTGCGGATTTGTCGCCTTGTAATGCACAAAATTTCCTCGCTCATAAACGATTTTTTTGTTTAGAGAATTTAGAGAATTTAGAGAATTTAGAGAAAATCCCTAAATTCCTTAAACTCCCTATTCTCTCTAAAAAGCTAATGGCTAATCGCCCCCCCCCCAAAAAAAAGAGAGTCGAGAAAAACTCTCAACTCTCCACTTTTAACTTTCAACTTCTAGCTTTCCGTTTTCAGCTTTCCGTTTTTCGTTTTCCGTTTTTATAGTCTTGCCTTGATAGCCTTGCTCTCCTCCTCGTAGCCTGGTTTGTCGAGCAATGCGAACATATTCTTCTTGTAAGCCTCAACGCCTGGCTGGTTGAATGGGTTAACCTCAATCATATAGCCGCTGATACCACAAGCCTTCTCGAAGAAGTAGAGCAATGCACCGATTGCCTCCTCCTCGATAGCAGGAATCTGAATCAAAATGTTAGGCACACCACCGTCGATGTGAGCGAGCTGAACGCCCAACTCTGCCATCTTGTTGATCTCGTGCAAACGCTTGCCAGCCAAGAAGTTTAAGCCGTCGAGGTTAGCCTCGTCAGCCTCAACCTTAACCTCGTATGCAGGCTTTTCAACCGAGATGATGGTCTCGAACAATGTGCGCTCACCCTCCTGGATGTACTGACCCATCGAGTGGAGGTCTGCGGTGAAGGTTACCGATGCAGGGAAGATACCCTTACCCTCCTTACCCTCGCTCTCGCCATAGAGCTGCTTCCACCACTCGTTGATGTTCTGCAACTTTGGCTCATACGAACCGAGAATCTCAATCTTCTTGCCCGAGGTGTAGAGGTTGTAGCGAGTAGCAGCGTACTGTGCAGCGAGGTTATCCTCGAACGATACGCCCTCAGCAGTTGCCTGCTCCATAGCCTGAGCACCAGCAACCAACTTCTCGATATCCACGCCACCTACTGCGAGTGGGAGCAAACCTACTGGTGTAAGCACCGAGAAGCGACCACCTACGTTGTCAGGAATAACGAAAGTCTCGTAACCCTCCTGTGTAGCGAGTGTCTTGAGTGCACCACGAGCCTGGTCGGTGATGGCCACGATGCGTGACTTAGCCTCCTCCTTGCCATAACGCTTCTCGATCTCCTCCTTGATGATGCGGAAGGCGATAGCTGGCTCGGTTGTAGTACCCGACTTCGAAATTACGATTGTAGCGATAGAGTGGTGCTTAACAGCAGCCAACAACTCTGCGGTGTAGTCCTCCGAGATGTTCTGACCTGCGAACAAAACAATAGGGTTTTTGTGCTCTGCGTGAAGCAACTCGAATGGGTTGCTCATAGCGTCGAGAACAGCCTTTGCGCCGAGGTACGAACCGCCGATACCGATGCAGATTACAACGTCAGCCTTTGCACGCAACGATGCTGCGCAAGCGTTGATAGCGTCGATCTGTGCCTTGTCAATTGATGATGGGAGGTTTACCCAACCGAGGAAATCGTTTCCTGCGCCCTTGCCCGAGTGGAGCAACGAGTTAGCAGCCAATGCCGACTGCTTTACCTCCTCCGAAAATGCAACTCCGCTCTTTGCGGTGTTAAGCTTAAGAAGTGCCATATTTTTTACTTTTCAAGTTTTAATAAATTTGTTTGCTAAAAATGTTTGTCAAAGATAGTAAAAAAATTAGATAAAATTAGGAAAAGTTATATAACTTTTCACTATCTTTGTCAAGAGTTGCATTTTGACGCAAAATATAGATAAAAATTATATAAACTATGGGACTTTTTTCATTAACACAGGAGTTGGCGATCGACCTCGGAACAGCCAACACCCTTATTGTCTACAACGACGAGGTGGTGGTTGATGAGCCATCCGTTGTAGCTATCAACGTGCAGACCGGTCAGCTCGAGGCTCTCGGTCGCAAGGCACACGCCTTCATCGGTCGTACCAACCCGAATCTCCGCACCATTCGTCCTTTGAAGGATGGTGTTATCGCCGACTTCAACGCTACAGAGTTGATGTTGCGTGGTTTGATTCGCAAGATTAAGACCAGAGGCTCACTCTTCTCGCCATCGCTCAAGATGGTTATCTGTATCCCTTCGGGCTCTACTAACGTTGCTATCCGTGCCGTGCGTGACTCGGCTGAGCACGCAGGTGCTCGTGAGGTGGCGATGATCTTCGAGCCTATGGCTGCAGCTCTCGGTGCAGGTATCGACGTCGAGGCTCCAGAGGGTAATATGGTTATCGACATCGGTGGTGGTACTTCGGAGATTGCTTGTATCTCTTTGGGTGGTATCGTATGCTCGGAGTCTATCGACGTAGCGGGTGATACCTACACCAACGACATTATGGAGTATGTTCGCCAGCAGCACAGCGTGCGTATCGGTGAGCGTACAGCCGAGGAGATTAAGTGCAAAATCGGTGCAGCAGTTCCTGAGTTGGAGGATGCTCCAGAGGACTTCGTGGTAACAGGCCCAAGTATGCTTACAGGTCTTCCACAGACCATCACTCTCTCATACAACGAGATTGCATACGCCCTCGACAAGTCACTCGCAAAGCTCGATGCAGCCCTTATGAAGGTGTTGCAGGAGATGCCTGCCGAGCTCTATACCGACGTTGTTAAGAACGGTATCTACCTCGCAGGTGGTGGTGCTCTCATCCGTGGTTTGGATCGTCGTCTCTCTAAAAAGACCGGTATTCCTTTCCACATCGCCGAGGATCCACTTCGTGCAGTAGTTCGTGGAACTAACACTGCGTTGAAGAATATTAACCATTTTTCGTTCTTAATGAAGTAAAAAATCGTTCTGATTGGTAAATTTTGCACCTCGTTGCGGTCGCCAAATTCCTCACATAGGCTGACTATGCTGCGGATTTGTCGCCTTATGACGCACAAAATTTCCTCAATCATTTACGATTTTTGGGAAGTTGTTCTGATTGGTAAATTTTGCACGAGTGCGTCGGACGCCAAAATGCTCACATAGGTCTTCTATGCTCCGCTTTTGTCGCCTAGCATCGCACAAAAATAGCCTAATCATTTACGATTTTTGGAAAGTTGTTCTGATTGGTAAATTTTGCACCTCGTTGCGGTCGCCAAAATGCTCACATAGGTCTACTATGCTCCGCTTTTGTCGCCTAGCAT
>JAFYQY010000086.1 GCA_017559685.1 Alistipes sp. | reverse complement strand
TTTATCGCTGTAGAGAACCTTTCGCAGTTGTTGAAGAATGGCTTGCCACACAAGATTGGCGTAGATATGGAGGTTGCGTCGAACAAGGACGAGGAGATAACAATCGACCTCAAGAGGGCGGCGCAGGGTTACAATATCGAGTACCAATACGAAGTATTGTTGCCATTCGAGTTCGATGGCGACCTCGACCTTTCGTTCGAGACTACCGTTTCGGACTTGGGCGAGACCTTTGCCGAGTTGGCCGATACAACCAATGGTTTGAAGGTTGGCGATGTAGGCCTTGTGGCAGTGATTGATACAACCATTCCGTTCAACGTGGTACTCTCGGCTGAGCTCGTAAATGCCGAGGGAACAACCGACGGCATCGAGGCTCGACTCAACATCAACGACTGCGTAATCAAGGGTTACAACAAGGAGACCGACGGCGAGAAGAGCACCTCGAAGATCGACCTCGACTTCGACCTCGGCGAGAGTGGCTCGCTCGAGGGCTTGAAGATGGCAGATGGCATACGACTCAAGTTGTCGATCTACGACACCGACGCCAAGTCGGCGGCACTTAGCAAAGATCAATACATCGAGGGCAAACTAAAGTTGCGCCTGCGTGATGGATTGACAATCGATGTTTTTGATTTCTTAAAGCAGGAGGAGTAAGATATGAAGCGTTTTAACAAAATAGTAATTCTACTCATTGCCGTATTGTGTGGCACAATGACCACCTCGGCACAGATGCGCACCGCATACTTTATGGAGGGCTCCTATTTCCGTACCGATATGAATGCGGCGCTCGCACCGACACGTGGATATATCAAGATGCCGATGGCTGGTGGTATAGGTCTCAACTTCAGCAACAACTACTTCTCGGTAGATAACTTCTTCTACAAGAAGGGTGACGGCATCTACACCTTCTTGAACAGCGGCGTATCGTCGGAGGAGTTCCTCGGCAAGTTGGGCAACCAGGGCAAGTTGAGCATTAACCTCAACAACTCGATTGTCGGCTTTGGTGCGCACACGAAGAAGATGTTCTGGAGCTTCGGCGTCAACCTGCGTTCGAACACCGAGATTACCCTCTCGAAGGATATGTTCGCAGCGTTGAAGAACCTCTCGAACGGCTACTACGACCTCGGTAACACCCATATATCGCACCAAGACTATGTCGAGGCAGCGTTGGGCTTTGCTATCCCTATCAAGAAGTTTATGACCTTCGGATTTAGAGTAAAGGGCTTGGTAGGTTTGGCCGATGCGTCGATGAAGATGGATAAGATGTATCTCGACATCAACGAGAATAGCGTTCGTGCCGAATTGATGGGTGGCATTCGTGCCAATAGTCCACTCTTGCTCGCAAACTACACCGTTGGCGGACCTCTCACGATGGATGGTCTTCTCAATACCGATATTATGGGTATGGCCAAGGGCGTAAAGAGTTGGGGCTTGGGTGCAGATCTCGGTTTCGAATTCCGTTTCTGGGAAGATCACATCAAGGTCTCGATTGGTGCAAACGACCTCGGTTTCATCAAGTGGAACGCACCTTCGACCGTCAATGCCAAGGGTAACGCAAGCTTCGAGTATAGCGGTTTCAACCTCACTACCGGCGAGGCTGACTTGAAGGCCGACTATAAGGCCGAGATGGCAGCATCGGAGGGTCAGTATACAACCCGTCTCTCGGGCTCACTCAATGGTGGTGTCGAGTTGAATATGTTGAACAACTGGATTGCATTAGGTTTGCTCTCGCACACAGAGTTCTGCCAGAACTTCACTCGCACAGAGCTTACCGCTTCGGTGAACTTCCGCATCGGACGCTGGCTCTCGACTTCGGTCAGCCACACCTTCCTCAACGGAAATCACTTCGGCGTACTCGGTTGGGCATTAAACCTCCACCCTCCTGGATTCAACATCTTCTTGGGTGCAGACTTTATCGATACTCGCTTCGCAGTATTCAACGACGTGCCTGTACCGCAGTATATGTCGTCGGCTAATGTCTACGTAGGTCTTGGTTTCAACCTCGGCAAGGCGAAGTATATGCCGTCGATGCAGGGCAAGAGCCGTCGTGCAAACCGACTCGAAAAGAAGCAGCAGAGCGAGCAAGCAAAACAGAGCGAGACTAAGGCTTAATTTTGAATCTCTATGGATCAGCCGAAGATTGAACGAGTACTACGCCTGATGAAGATGATGGCAAGTGGCAACCGCTACACCGTGGAGGAGTTGGCGGAGCGACTTGACACGTCGTACCGCTCAATCTATCGCTATATTGACACCTTCAAAGAGGTAGGCTTCGTCGTGCACAAAGAGGCGGGCGGAGTCTACCGCTTGGGCAAGGAGAGTCCCTATTTCAAGGATATCTCCCAGCTCGTTCACTTCACTGACGAGGAGGCGCACATCGTAAATCAGCTGATTGGCGCACTCGACGACACAAATATGCTCAAGCAGAATCTGCGTCGTAAGCTCTCCTCGGTCTACAACTGCACATCGCTCGCCAACAGTATCGTCAAGGGCAAAAATGCCGAGAATGTAAACCACTTGATCGAGGCTATCGACCTCCATCGCCAGGTGGTACTACGAGCCTACGCCTCGTCGCATACGGGCTCGAAGCGAGACCGTGTGGTCGAGCCTATAGCCTTCACTACGAACTATGTGCAGATTTGGTGTTTCGACACCTCAGATAATAAGACCAAGATATTTAATACCGCCCGCATCGGCTCGGTGGAGTTGCTCGAGAGCGAGTGGCAATACGAGGCGGAGCATAGGTGCGGACATATCGACATCTTCCGAAATACGGGTTTCGAGCAGATGCGTGTGCAACTGCGATTGGGCGTTATGGCACACAACCTCTTGACCGAGGAGTACCCTCTCGCCGAGCGAGATTTAACGCAGATAGACGAGCGACATTGGTTGCTCGACACTAAGGTCTGCAACTACGCTGGTATTGGTCGTTTTGTGTTGGGATTGGCCGAGGATATCGAGGTTATCGATTCGCCCGATTTTAGCGCCTTCCTGCGCAACAAAAGCGAAGCGTTAAGTTCCAAATTTTAACTTATTCTTTAGCACAAAAAATGGGTATCGCTTTCGATACCTATAAATTTTACCCGTCATAATCCCACCCAAAATCGTAAATGATTGAGGAAATTTTGCGCCAAGCAAAAAAGCGAGTCCGCAGCATAGTAAGCATATGTAAGGAACTCGCTTATTGAAGATTGCAGGAAAAGCCTTCTATCAACACCACAAAAAATCGTAAATGATTGAGGAAATTTTGTGCCAAGCAAAAAAGCGAGTCCGCAGCATAGTAAGCCTATGTGAGGAACTCGCTTATTGAAGATTGGTGCAAAATTTACCAATCAGAACGATTTTTAGAACGATTTTTTACTTCACGTTTTGAAGCTCTACTAACTTTGCATAAACCCCTCCTTTGGCGATAAGCTCATCGTGCTTACCTTGCTCGACGATGTTACCCTCGTCGATTACAAAGATGCGGTCGGCATTCATAATGGTAGAGAGACGGTGGGCAATAACGATAGATGTACGACCCTTGAGAAGCTTATAGAGCGCATCCTGAACGAGTTTCTCGCTCTCGGTATCGAGTGCTGAGGTTGCCTCGTCGAGGATAAGGATATCAGGGTTTTTGAGCACAGCACGGGCAATGCTCAATCGCTGACGCTGACCACCAGAGAGCTTTGCGCCTCGATCACCGATATTGGTATCGTAACCCTCGGGGCTCTCAAGAATAAAGTTGTGAGCATTCGCCACCTTACAAGCCTCGGCAATCTCCTCGTCAGTAGCATTGAGGTTACCGAGTGCGATATTGCTCTTGATAGTATCGTTGAAGAGCACGGTCTCCTGCGATACGAGACTCATAGATGCTCGTAACGACTCCTGCTTATAGTCACGAATAGAGACGCCGTCGAAGAGAATATCGCCGCTATTAGCGTCGTAGAAGCGCTCAACCAACTCGCTGAGAGTGGACTTTCCGCCACCCGATGGGCCCACCAACGCCACGGTCTCACCCTTGCGCACCTCGAACGACACGCCGTGGATAATCTCACGAGTATCGTCGTACGAGAAGTGAACATCACGGAACTCAATCTTCTCCTTCAAGCCCTCGAACTCCTTCGCATCAGGGGCATCCTGAATTTCATTCTCCGAGTCGAGAACCTCGAAGAGACGCTCACCCGCCGCAACACCCTGGTTGATGCTCGCAAACTGGTCGATGAAGGCACGAACAGGTCGTGTAATCTGCGAGAAGGCTGCAATAAATGCGATAAAGCCCGCTGCGCTCAAGGCGTCACTCATAACGAGTGTACCACCGAAAATCAAGATAACAGCCACAGCTGTGATACCCAAGAACTCGCTCATTGGCGAAGCCGACTGCTGACGACGAGCCATCCAAAGCAAGGTATCTGCGAGGGTTTTATTCAATTTGTGGAACTTCTCCTTGATATACTCGGTTGCTGTGTATGTCTTTACGATTTTGATACCGCCGAGCGACTCGTCGAGCACGCTGACCATATCGCCCATACGCTGCTGGCTCAAGCTTGCAGGGTGGCGCAACTTCTTGACGATGCTGCCGATAACGAAGCCAACCACAGGCAAGAACAACACCGAAAAGAGAGTCAACTGCCACGAGATATTCAACATCAGCACAATGTAACCGATAATGAGGAACGGCTCACGGAACAACACCTGCAGAGTGTTGGTAACACAAAACTGCACAACACCCACATCGGATGTGATACGAGACATAATATCGCCCTTGCGCTGACCGCTAAAGTAGCCTACATCCTTGCCGATAACGCTATCGAACATAGCATTACGCATACGCAAAACGGTCTCCACACGCATCTTCTCGACCGTATAACCGCCCAAATAGCGGAAGAGGTTAGAGAAGAGATTCATCACAATCAAGACTACCGCCAACAACATAAGTACATTGGCGATATCCCAAGTATTGCCGAAGATATTCGTATAAGCGTAGTTTAACCATAGCTGCAACGTCTCGCCCTTGAACGACAACTCAGGCATCTCCGTAACGGGTACAAAGACGTAGTTCTTGTCGAACATCGTGTTCAAGATTGGGACAATCATTGCATAGTTGAAGGTATTGAACACGGCGTGCAAAGCGGTAAAGAAGAAGTATGGCACAGCGTACCTACTTATTGGCTTTGCAAAGCCGAGCAATCGCAGATAAGTCTTAAACATAGCATTCTGTTTTTATTAAACCAAACCCTCCTCGTGGTACTCGTTTACCGACTTGATGTAGTGAGCAATAGTCTCATCCATCGACACAAACGACTTACCACCTGCGGCATTCTTGTGACCTCCACCATTGAAGTAGCGACGAGCAAAGGTGTCGACATCGACATTTCCTCGTGAGCGGAGCGATACACGGATAAAGCCCTGCTGTGCGGTAAACATCGCCGACATCTTCATCTTCTTGATGGTCAACGGGTAGTTCACAAAACCCTCGTTGTCACCCTGCTGGAACCAGAAGCGACGCATCTCCTCCTCGGTTAGCGACATATAGGCCACACGACCACCGAGCAAGGTCTTCATCTTGCGATTGATGGCGTAGCCGAACAACTTGGCACGACCCTCGGTAAAGGAGTTATATACGTTGTTGTAGATTTGCGGAATATCGATACCCGTAGCCGACAATACAGCCACCGCCTCGAACAACTCGGGTGTGAGTGCCGAGAATGCGAAATTGCCCGTATCGGTCATAATGCCGACATAGAGCTGGGTAGCGACGGTCGCAGTTACAGCCTCCTTGCCATAGAGCCCTACAATAACATTATACATCAAAAATGCGGTGCTCGAAAGGTCGGGATATGAGAACATAATATCGAAGCCGTCAGCCGGAAAGAGGTGATGGTCGATAAGCACTCGTTTTGCGGTAGTATTCTTCGCTACAGCCTCGCCCAACGCATCGGCACGAGTGAGCGAATTCATATCGGCGCATACGATAACATCAGCCTCGTCGAGAGCCTTCTCGGTGCGATGCTCCTCGTCGTTACGATGTATGATAATATTCTCTGAATTTGGTATCCAACGCAGATAGTATGGATAGTTATTCGGAAGTGCACAAGTCACCTGATGACCGTGCGCAGTCAATGCCTCGGCCAACGCAAGCGACGAACCGATAGCGTCGCCATCGGGGTTTGTGTGGCCTACAATAACGATTTTGCGAGGTTCAGCGAGCAAATTTCGCAACTCCTCAATTCTATTTTTATCTATAATCATCGTGGCAAAGATACGAAAAAGTCGTAGACTTTAGCACTAATTATCAAAAATTTACGCATTAAAGTCACTTTTTGACTATAAGTCAAGCC
>JAFYQY010000085.1 GCA_017559685.1 Alistipes sp. | reverse complement strand
CGTACGTCTCGACAAGAATGGCGTGAGTGGTTTTATCTCGATTATGCGAGGTTGCAACAACTTCTGCGCCTACTGCGTAGTGCCTTACACTCGTGGTCGTGAGCGTAGCCGTTCGCACGAGACTATCGTGGGCGAGGCTCGCACTCTCTTCGAGAATGGATATCGTGAGGTTACCTTGCTCGGTCAGAATGTAAACTCGTATGCCGATGGCGAGGTTAATTTCCCTAAACTCTTGGCCAAGGTGGCTGAGATTTCGCCACTCTTGCGAGTTCGTTTCGCAACATCACATCCGAAAGATTTGAGCGACGAGTTGATTGAGACAATGGCGTCGTACAAGAATATATGCAAGGCTGTCCACCTTCCGGCACAGTCGGGCTCGAATGCTCAGCTCGAGAAGATGAATCGCAAATATACCCGTGAGTGGTACTTGGAGCGTATGGCGGCTATCCGCAAGGCGATGCCTGAGTGCGCTATCACAACCGACCTTATCTCGGGCTTCTGTGGCGAGACATTGGAGGATCACGAGGCTACCCTATCACTTATGCGAGAGGTAGGCTATGCTTCAGCCTTTATGTTTAAGTACTCGGTACGTCCCGACACATTCTCGGCTCGTCACTTCGAGGACGATGTACCCGAGGAGGAGAAGACACGCCGTTTGAATGAGGTTATTGCGTTGCAGAACACTCTCTCACTCGAGGGCAACCGCAAGGATATTGGCAAGGTATTCGAGGTGCTCGTTGAGGGTCGTTCGAAGCGTAGCGACAAACAGCTTTGCGGTCGCACTTCACAGAATAAGATGGTCGTATTCGACCGTGTTGATGGTTTAAAGGCGGGCGACTATGTAGAGGTCGAGATTACCGACTGCTCGTCGGCTACACTCTTTGGAAAAGCAACAGAATAGGTTATGAAGAACTTCTTGAAGGTTTTATGCGCTGTGTTGGCGGTAGGTTTGGTAGCTTGTAACGAGCCTGAGCCGATAACTCCACCCGATACCACAATCAAGTCGCTCGGCACACCTGCCGACAACGAGATATGGTTTACAACCATCGACGGTCGAGAGTTAATGGCTCTTGATGATGAGGCTTTTAACTGCGCAATTGTAGATATTGAATACTCGGATGAGTACTCGGAGTTTGAAGCTAATATCATTCGCTTTGCCGAGCCGCTCACCACAATCGGCGCCAACGCATTCAATAACTGCCGCAATATCAACAATATATCGTTACCCGACGGTGTAACAACCATCGGTGAGCGAGCATTCTTCGAGTGTATTCAGTTGGAGTGTATAACCTTCGGCCGCAAAATCAAGAAGTGTGGTTTTAAGGCATTCGACGGATGCAATGCGCTCTACTCTATTCACGTTGCATCGGTGGGTTATTGGTGCGAGATCGAGTTTGCCAACGACACAGCAAACCCTATCAACTACAGCGGTGAATTTCTCATAAACGGAAAGAAGGTTTCCGAACTTGTAATTCCTGATTGGGTGGAGAGTATCGGTGACTACGCCTTCTACAACTGTACAACTCTTTCTAGCGTAAAGTTCGCAGGCTCAATAAAGAGCATCGGCAAAGACGCCTTCTACGGTTGCGAGAACATTTCGAAGGTCGATATTCAAAGTGCAGAAGCGTGGTGCGGAATCGATTTTGAAAACTCATTCTCGAATCCTCTCTATATGTTCGGTGAGCTATACATAAATGGCGTATCAGCATCGGCACTCTCATTGCAGGGTGTAGAGACAATCAAAGATCGAGCTTTCCAGGGTTGTAGCAACATCAAGTCTCTTGTGGCTGATAGTTCGCTCAAGAGTGTTGGCGAGGAGGCTTTCCGAGGTTGTATGGGACTTAGCCACGTAGACCTCGGCAAGAGCATAACCGAGATTAAAGGCAGAGCCTTTATGGGTTGCCAGGCTCTTAAGAGCGTTAAATGTATGGTTGCGGAGCCACCTGTACTTGGCGACGAGTATGTATTCGGTTACAATGCCACAGGACGCAAGATTTATATTCCGTCGGAGGCTTATAACACCTACATCGCAAACGAGATGTGGAATGAGTATGCCGACAGTCTTGAGGGAATATAGAAGCAATTAAAAATGTAAAATTAAAAATTGGCTAATGGCTAACAGCTAAAGGCTTTATAATGGTATGTTAAAATACTTCCGTCTGGTAAAGTTTGCTCACACCATCTTCGCAATGCCATTTGCGTTGATGGCGTTTGTGTATGCACTCTGGAGCACAAAGGCGGAGTTCGAGTGGATACTGCTGGCGCAGGTGGTGCTATGTATGGTATTTGCTCGCAATGTGGCTATGGGCTTCAATCGATGGGCAGATCGCCACATCGACAAGGAGAATCCTC
Source organism: Alistipes sp. (assembly GCA_017559685.1). The sequence continues at coordinate 9,679 of JAFYQY010000085.1, read as the reverse complement.
GCACCGCCGACCGTGAGATACCAGCAGGAGCAATTTCACCTCGCAATGCGATGATTTTCATCGTCGTAAACGCCCTGCTCTTTATCGCTACGGCTTGCACTATAAACACCCTTACGGCGATTCTTTCGCCCGTAGCATTGGCGGTGATTATGTTCTACAGCTACTGCAAGCGATTTACCTCGTTGGCGCACCTTGTGCTTGGTCTGTCGCTCGGCATCGCCCCTGCGGGAGCCTATATTGCCGTTACGGGATACCTCACTTGGCAAGTGTGTCTGCTATCGATGTTGGTTTTGACCTGGTGTGGCGGTTTTGACATCATCTATGCGTTGCAGGATGCGGAGTTCGACCGCAAGCGAGGCCTGCACTCTATCCCTTCGAAATTTTCGGTGGCAACATCCTTATATATAAGTATTGCCTTGCACTGCGTAAGCGTTGCAGCGTTGGTACTCTTTGCGCTCCATCTGCCACAGAGCTGGTTGCTATGGTGCGGAGTGGGAGTATTCACCGCAATTTTGGTGGCGGAGCACATACTCGTAACACCGAAAAAGCAGCGCTCGATAGGCATTGCGTTTGGTACTTTGAACGGTTTGGCAAGCCTCACTTTAGCGGGCTTTGTCATTGCTAATATTTTAATCTTCGGATAGGGAAATGTGGGTGTCGTTAGCGTTTCTTTCAGCCTTGATGCTGGGTCTCTACGATGTGGCCAAGAAGCACTCATTGAAGGCAAATGCTGTACTCCCCGTATTGTGGTTTAACACCCTATTTTCGACGATTATATTTGCCCCAGCACTGCTCGATTCATTGGTTGGCGGAGAGTGGCTCGATGGTTCTGTTTTCGCCACAACCGAAGGCTCATTGCACGACCACGCAATGGTCTTTTTGAAGGCTATAATGGTGCTTGCATCGTGGATATTTGGCTACTTTGGCATTAAGCATCTGCCGATAACCCTCGTTGGCCCGATAAACGCCACACGCCCCGTACTGACGCTTGTGGGAGCGATGATTATATTTGGCGAAAGGCTCAACGGATACCAGTGGGTAGGCGTAATTCTCGCTATCGTTTCGCTCTATTTATTGAGCCGTTCGAGCAAGAAGGAGGGTATAAATTTTACTCGAAACCGCTGGATATTGTGCGTTGCAGCGGCGGCATTGATTGGAGTATTTTGCGGTCTCTACGATCGCCATATAATGCACTCGCTCAACCCTGTATTCGTGCAGAGTTGGTACTCGTTCTATCAGTTCTTGCTGATGTCGGCAATTGTGGCGATATTGTGGCTACCAAAGCGAAGCGAGCAACCATTCCATTGGTCGTGGGCAATACCGATGATTTCGATATTATTAACAACCGCCGATATGGCCTATCTCTACGCTTTGCGTGATAGTGCAGCGATGATTGCAGTGGTGTCGATGATACGTCGTTCATCGGTCTTGGTATCGTTCAGTTGTGGAGCTTTGCTCTTTGGCGAGCGCAACCTCAAGGCTAAGGCGATAGATTTGGCACTGATACTTGTAGGTATGGTGTTCTTGTACATCGGCTCGAAGTAATGATTATATAAACTTAAAAACTATATTTATGGAGAAAAAGAAGATTAAACTCGGACTCTTTCCGAAGGTGGTTATCGCCATCGCAGTAGGTGCTTTGCTCGGTCTCGTAGGCAAGCTTATTCCTGAGGATTCGGTTTGGATGAACGGCTGTTTTGAGGGCTTCATCCGCATTCTCAAGACTTTCAACGTTCTCTTTGCGCAGTTATTGAAGTTCGCTGTGCCATTGTTGGTATTGGGCTTGGTAACACCTGCCATCTCGAACTTAGGTAAGGGCGCAGGCAAGATGTTGCTCCTTGTTATCGCAGTATCTTACATCTCGACCGTAGGTGGTGCGTTGTTCTCGTACAGCTGCGCCACAGAGTTCTTCCCACACATTCTCGAGCCAGGAGAATTGACCGCTGAGGCACTCTCGGAGAAGGAGTTTTTGCCATATTTCAACCTCAAGATTCCACCAGTATGCGATATGATGACGGCTATCGTACTCTCGTTCGTAATCGGCTTGGGTTGCATCTTCATCAAGGCCGAGTCGGTAAAGACTTGGTTTGAGGAGTTTGGCGAGATTGTAAAGTTGGCTATCGAGAAGGCTATCATTCCACTCTTGCCTATCTACATCTTCACTATGATTTGCGAGATGAGCGCAAAGGGTGTTATCGACGTAGTACTCGGAACGGGTGCGAAGGTTATCGGCACGGGTGTAGTTTTGTCTATTCTCTACCTCATTGCACAGTATCTTATTGCGTGCATTATCGCTCGTAAGAACCCATTCCGTTGCATCTACAACATCCTCCCTGCATACCTCACAGGTTTCTCGATTTGTTCGTCGGCTGCGGTTATCCCTGTAACTACAAAATGCACACTCAAAAGCGGTGTGCGTGAGGATATTGCGAACTTCGTAATTCCTATCTGCTCGAACACACATATGTGTGGCTCGACAATCAAATTGGTTACCACATCGGTGGCTGTTGCCTATATGTTTGGCGTTGATATTCCGTTGGCAATGTTCGTCAACTTCGCCTTGATGCAGGCTATCGCAGCGGTATCCTCTCCTGGCGTTATGGGTGGCGTTTTGATGGCGTCGGTAGGTTTGCTCGGCTCTATCTTGAACTTTACGCCTGAGATGACTGCGTTGCTTATGGCTATCTATCTCGCACTCGATGGTTACGGCCCTGCTTGTAACGTTTCGGGCGACGGTGCAATTGCCATTGTGATGGATCGCATCTTCAAGAAGAAGGATATTAGCAAGTAGTCGATCTCTACAACAAACCTTAACAGCGTGACACAAAAGATTGTCACGCTGTTTTTTTTGCGCCATTCTCGCCTTGAAAAATTTTTAATTTTCAATTAAAAGACGTATATTTGCGAGATAATTGACTTTTAGCAAGCAAATACAATAAAAATTATACGATATGAACATCTCTTTTAATTGGCTCAAAAATTACGTCGATACTACCCTCACAGCTGAGGAGATTTCGAAAGTTTTGACCGACATTGGTCTCGAGGTCGAGGGCTTCGAGAAGATTGAGACTATCCGAGGCGGTTTGGCCGGAGTAGTCGTAGGCGAGGTTCTTACTTGTGAGGATCACCCCGATTCAGACCACCTTCACATCACTACCGTAGACGTTGGTGCTGAGGCTCCATTGCAGATTGTGTGCGGTGCAGCAAACTGCCGTCAAGGTTTGAAGGTTATGTGCGCAACCGTTGGTGCAGTACTCTACCCAGACGGTGGCGATGAGGAGTTTAAGATTAAGCGTTCGAAGATTCGTGGCGTGGAGTCACTCGGTATGTTGTGTGCCGAGGATGAGTTGGGTATCGGCTCGTCGCACGCAGGAATTATCGAGTTGCCAGCAGACGCTGTAGTAGGCACCCCTGCAAAGGAGTACTACAACATCACAGATGACTACCTCATCGAGATTGGTTTGACTCCAAACCGTATCGACGCAGGCTCGCACATCGGTGTTGCTCGTGACCTCGCAGCTTATCTCCGTGCTCAGGGCGTAGAGGCGAAATTGACTTTGCCAAGCGTAGAGGCTTTCGCAGTAGAGAATAATAGCGCAAAGATTGAGGTAGAGGTTGAGAACACAACCGCTTGTCCTCATTATACAGGCGTAGCAGTTACAGGTTGTAAGATTGCTCCGTCGCCAGAGTGGATGCAGAACTCGCTCCGTGCAGCGGGCATCAACCCAAAGAACAACTTGGTTGATATCACCAACTACGTTCTCTTCGAGCTCGGTCAGCCACTCCACGCATTCGATATGACAAAGATCGAGGGCAACAAGATTGTAGTTAAGAACTGTGCTGAGGGCACTCCATTTGTAACTCTCGACGGCGTAGAGCGCAAGCTCACAGCTGACGATTTGATGATCTGCTCGGCAGAGCGTCCAATGTGTATCGCAGGTGTTTATGGCGGTTTGGACTCGGGTGTTAGCGAGACTACAACCGACATCTTCATCGAGAGCGCATACTTCAACCCTGTATCGGTACGCAAGACTGCAAAGCGTTTCGGTTTGAACACCGACTCGTCATTCCGTTTCGAGCGTGGTATCGACCCTAATATCCAGATTTACGCATTGAAGCGTGCAGCACTCCTCTTCAAGGAGTTGGCTGGCGGCACTATCGCAAGCGAGATTTTCGACTCGAACCCTGCAGAAGTTGCTCCGTTCCGTTTCGATTTCTCGGTTACTCGTGCTAAGTCGCTTATCGGCAAGGATATTCCAACCGAGACTTTCCGCACCATCATCGACGCCTTGGAGGTTAAGATTGAGAAGGAGGAGGGCGACGTTTGGAGCGTTGCCGTACCACCATACCGTGTAGACGTTCAGCGTGAGGCCGACCTCATTGAGGATATCTTGCGCATCTACGGCTACAACAACGTAGAGGTATCGGATAAGGTAAACTCTACCCTTTCGTATGTTCAAAAACCAGATAAGACCCGTTTGACCAATCTCGTGGCCGATATGCTCACAGCTCGTGGTTACACCGAGATTATGTCGAACTCGCTCACAAAGACTGCCTACTACGAAGGCTTGCAGTCATACCCTGTTGAGAAGTGCGTAAAGATTTTGAACCCACTCTCGGCTGACCTCGGCGTTATGCGTCAGACCTTGTTGTTCAACACAATGGAGGCCATTCAGCTCAACGCTAACCACCGCAATGGCGACTTGAAGATTTACGAGTTCGGAAATTGCTACTTCTACAACAAGGTTGAGCCTAAGGAGGGTGAAGAGGTTGCTCCACTCGCTTCTTACTCGGAGAACTACCGTTTGGCTATTGCCGTTACAGGTCTTGCAACTCCGCAGTCGTGGAACTCGAAGGCCGAGCAGGCGTCGTTCTACACCTTGCGTGCATCGGTTGAGTTGTTGCTCCGCCGCTTCGGCTTGGATATCTACGCATTGCGCACTGAGTCGCTCGAGAGCGACCTCTTTGGCGACGCAGTGGAGTTGTACGTAAACAACAAGCCATTCGTGCAGATGGGTCAGGTAAATGCAAAGATCTGCAAGGCATTCGACTTGAAGCAGGATGTGTTCTTTGCCGAGATCGATTTCGATATGTTGTTGAAGGCTACTCGCAAGCACAAGGTTTCGGCCGTAGAGTTGTCGAAGTACCCTGAGGTTAAGCGTGATTTGGCACTACTCGTGGATAAGAGTGTAACCTTCGCTCAGCTTCGTGCTACAGCACTCTCGACCGAGAAGAAGCTCTTGAAGAGCGTTTCGTTGTTCGACGTTTACGAGGGCGATAAGTTGCCTGAGGGCAAGAAGTCGTATGCATTGTCGTTCATCCTCGAGGATAAGAACCAGACTCTCAACGACAAGACTATCGAGCGCACAATGTCGGCATTGCAGTCAGCATTCGAGCACAAGCACGGCGCACAGATTCGATAACAAACTTAAAACCAAATAAAATGAAAAAATTAGCACTTTTAGCAGTTGTGGCAACACTTATCACTTCGTGTGGTAAGGTTGATTACAAGGATCCGAATGCTTCTATCGAGGATCGTGTTGAGAGTCTTCTCTCGCAGATGACACTCGAAGAGAAGATTGGTCAGATGAACCAATTCTGTGGTGTAGAGCACGTGTCAAAAAAGGACAAGAAGGCACAGGCTGACAATCAGGATGCACAGGGTTTCTACCCAGGCATCAACGCCGACACTCTCCGCAAGTGGACTAAGCAGGGTCTTATAGGCTCGTATCTCCACGTATTGACTCCAGAGGAGGCAAACGAGTTGCAGGCATTAGCTATGCAATCTCGATTGGGCATTCCGTTGATTCTCGGTATCGACGCTATCCACGGCAACTGCCTTGCTCCAGACAATACTGCCTACCCTACAAACCTCACTTTGGCTTGTTCGTTCGACCCTGATATGGCATATAAGATTGCTCGCCAGACCGCTAAGGAGATGCGTGCAATGAATATGCACTGGACTTTCAACCCAAATATCGACGTTGCTCGTGACGCTCGTTGGGGACGTTGTGGCGAGACTTTCGGTGAGGATACATACCTCGTAGGTCAGATGGGATTGGCTTTGACAAAGGGTTTGCAGGGCGATATGCAGGGCGGCGACGACGTATTGGCTTGTATCAAGCACTGCATCGCCGACTCACAGCCAATCAACGGTGCTAACCACGCTCCAAGTGATATTTCGGAGCGCACCTTGCACGAGATTTTCCTCCCTCCTTATGAGTTGAATATCCGTGAGGGTCAGGCAGGATCGTTGATGACTGCTCACAACGAGATCAATGGCGTACCTTGCCACAAGAGCAAGTGGTTGATGGAGGATAAGATGCGTAAGGAGTATGGCTTCACAGGCTTCGTAGTGAGCGACTGGATGGACATCGAGCGTATTCACACTCTCCACAAGGCTGCTCCAAACCGAAAAGAGGCTTACTACCAGTCGATTATGGCGGGTATGGATATGCATATGCACGGCTTGCATTGGAACGAGGAGGTTGCCGAGTTGGTACGTGAGGGTCGCATCCCAATGAGCCGTATCGACGAGTCTGTACGTCGCATCCTTACGGCTAAGTTCCGTCTCGGTTTGTTCGAGAATCCATATTGCGACATCGAGGAGGGCAAGAAGATTCGTATGTGCGAGGAGCATCGTGCAACTGCATTGGAGGCAGCTCGCAACTCGATTGTTCTCTTGAAGAACGACGGCATTCTTCCACTCGATGTTAAGAAGTATAAGCGAGTTCTTGTTACAGGTATCAACGCTGACGACGAGAATATTATGGGTGACTGGTCGGCACCGCAGAAGCCTGAGAATGTAACAACCATTCTCGAGGGTTTGCGTGAGGTTGCTCCAAGCACCGATTTCGTATTTGTTGATCAGGGCAAGTCGCCTAAGTCGATGAAGCAGGAGAATGTAGACAAGGCGGCTCGCTTGGCTCGCACTGCCGACTTAAACATCGTCGTAGCAGGTGAGACAAGTCTTCGTGCTCGTAGCAAGATGAAGACTTGTGGCGAGAATCAGGATCGTGCCGAGATTCACCTTTTTGGCCTGCAGCAGGAGTTGGTAAAGAAGGTTGCTGCAAGTGGCAAGCCTACTATCCTCGTTATCGTTGCAGGTCGTCCTCAGGCTGTAGTTTGGGAGAACGACAATCTTCCAGCTATCGTTTGCGCTTGGGAGCCAGGAATGGTTGGAGGTCAGGCAGTTGCCGAGATTCTTTACGGTAAGGTAAACCCTTCGGGCAAGCTCGCTATCACTATCCCACGCACAGCAGGTCAGGTGCAGATGTACTACAACCACAAGCCATCGCACTACCGCTACAAGTTGCAGGATATTCCTAACGAGCCTCTCTTCCCATTCGGTCACGGACTCTCGTATACAACTTACGAGTACTCTGATCTCAAGCTCTCGAAGAAGGAGATTTCAGACAAGGAGAATATCGAGGTTAGCGTTACTATTAAGAACACAGGCACACGTGATGGTGTTGAGATTGCACAACTCTACATTCGTGACTGCTACTCGGATGTTACCCGCCCTGTTAAGGAGTTGAAGGGCTTCGAGCGTGTAGCATTGAAGGCTGGCGAGAGCAAGGAGGTTCACTTCACTCTCACACCTGCACACTTGCAGTACTACAACCTCGAGATGGAGCGTGTAGTTGAGCCTGGAACATTTAAGGTAATGGTTGGCCCATCGTCACGCACTAAGGAGCTTCTCACCGCAGAGTTTGAGGTTAAATAAACGGAAAACGGAAAACAAGAAAGAGCAGTCGGTCGACTGCTCTTTTTTTTGTATAGTTAAAAGTGGCATTGAATGGCAATGAATGGCAGTCGCTCCCGATGGTCGCTGAATGGCATTTTCTATGGCGGGTACGATTTTTCGTACCCGCGTAAAATAAGGGAGTGTGCAGTGGCAGGTTAGCACTCCACTCTCCGAAAAATCGTAAATGATTAAGCTGTTTTTGAGACAAACGAAAAACCCGATGCGCAGCATACTAAAGCGTATGTGAGCAATCGGGTTATTGAAGTGCGGTTCGAAAAGAGCTAATCAAAGCCCACAAAAAAATCGTAAATGATTAAGCTATTTTTGAGACAAACGAAAAACCCGATGCGCAGCATACTAAAGCGTATGTGAGTAATCGGGTTATTGAAGTGCGGTTCGAAAAGAGCTAATCAAAGCCTACAAAAAAAATCGTAAATGATTAAGCTGTTTTTGAGACAAACGAAAAACCCAATGCGCAGCATACTAAAGCGTATGTGAGCAATCGGGTTATTGAAGTGCGACTCAAAAAGAGCTAATCAGAACGATTTTTTATCGCATTCCGCCAGTAACCTTGATGGTCTCTCCGGTAATGTATGACGACATATCGCTTGCGAGGAAGAGTGCCACGTTGGCGATATCTTCGACCGTACCCATACGACCGAGCGATACTGATGCTACGATAGCCTCCTTGGTTGCGTCGTTGAGTTTGTCGGTCATATCGGTAGTGATAAAACCAGGAGCAATTGCGTTGCAACGGATACCTCGTGAGCCCATCTCCTTCGCCATAGACATTGTTAGACCGATAAGACCCGCCTTCGATGCAGCATAGTTGCACTGTCCTGCATTGCCGTTAGTGCCCACAACCGACGAAATATTGATAATTGAGCCTGCACGACGTCGTGCCATAGCGGGAGTTACAGCGTGAGTAAAGTTGAATGCCGACTTGAGGTTGGTGTTGATAATCGAGTCCCATTGTTCCTCGCTCATACGCATCATCAAGCCGTCTTTGGTTTGACCAGCGTTGTTTACGAGAATATCGATTTGGCCAAACTCAGCCAAAACCTGCTCAACAACCTTGTGGGCGCCGTCGAAGTCGGCAGCATTCGATGCGTAGGCCACAGCCTTAACACCCAAAGCCTCGATTTCGGCAACGAGCGACTCGGCAGCAGCCGACGATGAGAGATATGTAAAGGCTACATTTGCGCCCTGCTCGGCAAACTTCAATGCGATGCCACGACCGATGCCACGAGTGGCTCCTGTGACGAGCGCAACCTTTCCTTCGAGTAGTTTCATACTATAATTTGTTTATAAGTTTAGTGCAAAGATGGTATTTTTATTTGAAAAAACTTGTAATTTCGCAAAGCGAAGGCATCCAATTTGGAAATTTACAACTATAAATATATTTACTACTATGAAGTTAGACACACAGATTTTCGACCTTATCGCCGAGGAGCGCAACCGTCAAATGCACGGTATCGAGCTTATCGCATCGGAGAACTTTGTTAGCGAGCAAGTGATAAACGCTATGGGTTCGGTTTTGACCAACAAGTATGCCGAGGGCTACCCTGCTGCTCGTTACTATGGTGGTTGCGAGGTTGTTGATAAGGTAGAGAGCCTTGCTATAGAGCGTCTCTGCAAGATTTATGGTGCAGAGTACGCAAACGTGCAGCCACACTCGGGCGCACAGGCAAATATGGCGGTATTCTTCGCTGTTTTGAAGCCAGGCGACACATTCCTCGGTCTCAATCTCTCGCACGGAGGTCACCTCTCGCACGGCTCGGCTGTGAATATGTCGGGTACATATTTCAACGCCGTAAGCTACTCAGTACGTGAGGATGATGGTCGTGTAGACTACGACGAGATGGAGCAGAAGGCGTTGGAGTGCAAGCCAAAGTTGATCGTGGGTGGAGCTTCAGCCTACTCTCGTGAGTG
>JAFYQY010000084.1 GCA_017559685.1 Alistipes sp. | reverse complement strand
CTCACGTGGTGTTTGCTATCGACATCAACACCTTCAAGGAGGTTGGTCGAATTACAAACCTCACCTCACCTCGCTATATCCACTTCCTCTCTGACGAGAAGGCCTATATTACGCAGATTTGGGATAACCGCATCTTTATTGTAAACCCCAAGAAATACAAGGTTACAGGCTATATCGAGGTGCCGAATATGACGATGGAGAGCGGCTCGACCGAGCAGATGGTGCAGTATGGCAAGTATGTCTATGTAAACTGCTGGTCGTACCAAAATCGAATACTCAAAATCGACACTGAGACCGACCAGATTGTTGATGAACTTGTAGTCGGCATTCAGCCGACATCGCTCGCTTTGGACTGCAACAATAAGCTCTGGACGGTAACCGATGGTGGTTATGAAGGCTCGCCATACGGCTATAGTGCTCCGTCGTTGTACCGTATCGATGCCGAGACCTTCACTATTGAGAAGGAGTTTAAGTTCAAGCTTGGCGATTGGCCTTCGGAGGTGCAACTCAACGGCACGAAGGATAAGATATATTGGCTCAACGACGATGTGTGGGAGTTGGATGTCGAGGCGGACAAGCTGCCTGCGTATCCATTCTTGCCATACAAGGGCACACTCTACTATGGTTTGACAGTTTGCCCTCATACGGGCGACGTCTATGTTGCCGATGCTATCGACTACGTGCAACAGGGTATGGTCTATCGCTATTCGAAAGAGAAAGAGCTCATCGACAGCTTCTATGTAGGTATTATTCCGGGTGCTTTTTGTTGGAAATAGAAAGAGGATATGAGACGACTGATAGTTCACATAGTGTTGTTGCTCCTTTTTGCAACCTCTTTTGCCCAAAACAGAGAGGTACGCTGGTCGTTGAAGATACCAGAGGTTACGGTGGTGGGTCAGCGCCCGATGAAGGAGATAGGTACCCAGCAGACTAAGTTCGACACCGTCGTTCTCAAGGAGAATATCGCCCTCTCGATGGCCGATATTTTGACCTTCAACTCCTCGATTTTTGTCAAAAACTACGGTCGAGCAACCCTCTCGACTGTCGCCTTCCGTGGAACATCGCCTTCGCATACGCAAGTGTCGTGGAACGGTATGAAGATAAACAACCCGATGCTCGGTATGACCGACTTCTCGATGATTCCATCCTACTTTATCGACGACGCCTCGCTCCTGCACGGCACCTCCTCGGTAAACGAGACGGGCGGTGGCTTGGGTGGTGCGGTAAAACTATCGACCAAACCCGCCCAAAACAATGGTTTTGGATTGCAATATATTCAGGGCGTAGGCTCGTTCAAGACCTTCGACGAATTTTTGCGCCTGACCTACGGTAACGACCATTGGCAGGTGTCGACTCGTGCGGTATACTCTTCGTCGCCAAACGACTATAAATACCGCAACCACGACAAGAAGATAAACGTCTACGACGAGGAGATGAATATTATCGACCAATACTATCCGATTGAGCGCAATCGTAGCGGTGCTTACAAAGATTTTCACCTGTTGCAGGAGGTCTACTATAACACGGGCAAGGGCGACCGCTTGGGACTCAATGCGTGGTACATAAATTCGAATCGAGAGTTGGCGATGCTGACCGTCGATCACGGCGATGCCACTGACTTCGAGAATAGACAACGTGAGCAGACCTTCCGAGGTGTTCTCTCGTGGGATCATCTGCGCAAAGATTGGAAACTCGGAGCTAAGGCGGGATATATCTACACCTGGATGGCCTATGACTATAAGCGTGACTTGGGTAACGGCATAATGGCGCATATGACACGCTCACGAAGCCGTATCAACACCTTCTATGGCCAAGTCGATGGCGAGTATTATATCGGTCGAAAGTGGCTCTTTACGGCAAATCTCTCGTTGCATCAGCATATTGTCGAGAGTGAGGATAAGAATATCATCCGTCAAGATGGAAATAAGGCTATTGTGGGCTATCGCAAGGGTCGTCCCGAACTCTCGGGCTCGGTGTCGGCCAAGTGGAAACCTATTGAACGTTTGGGTCTCTCGGTTGTTGTTCGTGAGGAGATGTTCGGTAAGGAGTGGACTCCGATTATCCCCGCATTTTTCGTCGATGGCGTGGTGTCGAAAAAGGGAAATATTGTGGCTAAGGCCTCCGTATCTCGCAACTTCCGTTTTCCGTCGCTCAACGACCTCTACTTCCTGCCGGGCGGAAATCCCGACCTGAAAAAGGAGAGCGGCTGGACTTACGACGCGGGCTTATCGTTTGCCGTAGGCAAAGAGGGTGTCTATTCGTTGAGTGGCTCGGCGAGTTGGTTCGAGTCGTTCATTAAGGATTGGATTATATGGCTCCCAACCACCAAAGGCTTCTTCTCGCCCGACAATATCAAGGACGTACACGCCTATGGCGTCGAGATGAAGGCCGATTTGAATGTTGCACTTTCGAAGGAGTGGCACCTGGGTCTCAATGGCACCTTCTCGTGGACTCCGTCAATCAATAAGGGCGAGCCTCGTACTCCTGCCGATCAGTCGGTAGGCAAGCAGTTGCCTTATGTTCCCGAGTTGTCGTCGGCTGTTACGGGTCGCCTTACGTGGCGCAGTTGGTCGTTCCTCTATAAGTGGTGCTACTATTCGGAGCGATTCACGATGTCAAGCAACGATATTTCGCTTACGGGCAAGCTCCCCGAGTACTTTATGAGCAATATCTCGCTCGAGAAGCTCTTCTCGTTCCGCTGGGCTGATCTCTCGCTGAAGGGCACAATCAATAACCTCTTCAACGAGGAGTATCTCTCGGTGCTTTCACGCCCGATGCCAGGTATCAACTTCGAAATCTTTGTCGGCATAACCCCAAAGTGGGGCAAGAAAAAGTAGGGTATGGGCGAACGCTATAGGGTAGAGGAGTTTACGCACGAGATAGCGGTTGAGGAGTATCTCGATCGCTTTCATAACCCCGACAAGGTGTGGGACTACTGCCGTGCGTGCAAAAATTATGGCCAACAATGGGGATGCCCACCGTTCAACTTCGATGTGGTGGCACGCCTTGCCAAATACCGCTCGCTTCAACTCCTCGTCACCAAAATCACACTACTTGATAGAGAGTTGACCTCCGAGGGGTGCGATGATATATTGCTTCAGGAGCGTGTTGTGCTCGATAAACGCCTTCTCGAACTGGAACGCACAAACGACGGACTCGCTTGCACCTTTATCGGCAAATGCCTGCATTGTGGGGAGCAACGCTGCGCTCGCCTGATGGGCAAACCCTGTCGTCATCCCGAGCTTGTCCGCCCCTCACTCGAAGCCTATGGCTTCGATGTCGCCAAGACCCTTACGGAACTCTTTGGACTCGAACTCCAATGGTCTGCAGGCGATTCGCTTCCCGAATATCTGCTCCTTGTCTGTGGACTATTCCACAATTGATAAAGTGATAAAAACAAGAGGCTCGGTTACCCGAGCCCCTTTTGCCTTAATGGAGCGAAGCGACAACCGACGCCAAACCGAGGGCCGAGAGTGCTTGCACACTATGCCGAGGTGCGAAGGAGGAAAAGCCTGCGAAAGCAGGATTAAGCCCCCTTTACAGAAAGGGGGTTTGGGGGATAGGTAACACACTTTTACTAAAAGTAAAAGGGGCTCAACTTGTGAGCCCCTTTTGCTTTTAGTAGATTAAGTCATCACTCTCCGAGCCGTAGCCTGGGAGTGTGACACCTGTGCCGCCAATGATTGGCTCACTTACGTTGTAGCCACGCTCGGCTACAACCTCAAAAACGTTTACCTCAGGAGCAGTGTAGCTCAAAATATTTCTTTTCATAGTGCTTTCGAAATTTAATGGTTAAACTACTCTGTTAATTAGTTTGCATACTCAGGTGTTGTGTCGTCAACTGATGTGATAACGCCACAATTTTGAGCCTTTGCAGCTGCAGCGGTCATAGCTTCACCACCAATGAGATAGGTCGCATAGTTCGAAGCGTTCAATACGCCCGGAGTCTCGATTGTTATGTAGTTCTTATCTCCGTTAGCGTCCTCACCGTCCTGAATCTTCTCGCTTGCAGTAATAATCTTACCGCCGATATTACAGTTTGTGATGTGGTTTGTCGGAGTGTTTATACCCTGGATTGCACCGAAGTAATTGTTGCTTGCTGATGTACCGCTCTCTGCTCTCCAACCTAGAATAGAGATTGTGCAGTACGATGTAGCATTTTGCAACGACTTAGCTGCGTAACCTGTAATACCGCCCAATACGCAACGGTGCGAGCCGTTGTCGGTTGGAATAAAGTCGTCGAACTTCTTCTCAACGGTGATGTTTCCTGTGTTGATGATTGTAGCACCTGTGAGTTCACTACTTCCTGGTGTAGCAAAGATACCTGCAATACCAAAGTTTGACTTAGGACATCTTCCAGCATAGTAGATATTTCCACTATTCTTGATGGTGCCATTCACAGTAGTTACACCCATTGTTCCGCCGATACCACCGATAGACAAACCTGCTGTACCCAACTGGTAGCCGTCGTGGTAGATACCTGCGCTGTTAGATACATTATTGAGGGTTGTAGTGCCAGCATTACCAATCAAACCGCCAATACGCTTTGCACAACCACTACTAGTTGTAGAAGCTGTCTGATGAATAACGATACCCCACTCTACACCTGTTTTGGTGCTGTTTGTACAAGAAGTGTACGAAGAATTTGCTACCGAGTAACCAATCAAACCACCTACATAGTGAACCTTTTGTGCCTTAGCGCCCTTTGTGAGGGTAACAACACCATTGTTCGAGCAGTTTGTAAATGCACAAGCGTTGTTGTTGGCACCAATCATACCGCCGAGTGCAAGGGTGTTATTTCCGCTATTTCCGCTGAATGTAACATCTCCGGTGTTGCTAACTTCCGAGAACTCAGTTTCACCAATGTTATATCCGATATAACCTCCAACATAGGTAGTTCCTGCTGTAGTTGACGATACGGAAACAGCACCGCTGTTAGAACTTGATGTTATACTGCCAGTAGAATAACCTGCACCACCACCGACGCAAGCTGCACCTCCAGTTTTAGCTGATACCGTTACATCGCCAGTGTTGTTACAACCATTCAAAGATCCGGTTACACAACCTCCGATGCCGCCGATGTAGGCAAGACCATCTGTACTACCTGCTACGGTAATTTTTCCGCTATTGGAGTAGTTGTTGTAAGTTGTCGTTGCTGCGTTGTATGCTGAACAACCGCCAATAAAGAGTCCAATGCCATTAGTGTTCAATGTTACACCCTTGTTAACAGTGATGTTGCCGCTGTTAGAACCCGATGCGTCTGCACCAATACCACGACTGTAGCGCTGACCTGTTATACCTCCGATGTAGATACCGTTTGCAGAGATGCTCATCGCAGTGCCGTCAGCCTTACCGATGGTGATGTTACCATAGTTTTTCTCATCGCCTACTGGGGGACGCTGAGTGTGTGCAACGATACCACCAATATCCAAACGGTAGAATGTTGTCTGACTGTCTGTTGCTGCGCTATTCTTCGATACGTTTGTATATACATTGATGTCGCCACGATTGATATTGCCCTTGTGGTCACCAACGGTCGAAGAGTACGCGTAAACACCTGCTACGTTGAAGCCCGACTGTGCGTTGTTACGAGACAAGATAATGTTACCCGAGATGGTGATGTCGCCATTTGCCTTATTCTCGCAATTAGCAATAGTCTTGTTGATATAACCGAGAATACCGCCAATACGATAAGGACGGCTGTCGTCCAAAGTGACAGCGTTGTCGGTCGAAGCCTCAATAGTGATAGAACCGTCGTTTGTACAGTTCTCAACAATGTCGGTAGCGGCCTTATTGACATAAGTTGTACCTGCAGCTACACCACCGACTGTGATTCCAAAGTTGCGAACAGGCTCCTTAACCCAAATATTTGCGCCTTTGTGGTTGTGGCTGTTGCTGAAACTGCTATTCTTAGCTGTTCCAGTAACGCCACCAACGAAGAGAGCCTTGATGTTGCCTTTCTCTACAGTGATGGTTCCGTAGTTATTGTTATCTTTGATGGTTGAGTATGTTGTAGCAGCAACACCACCGATTGTTGTCGACTCGTAGCTGATGCCTCCACCACCTGCAGCATTAGCATTGAAGCTAATTGCACCATAATTGCTACAGCCCGAGATGTTAGCGGCATTGTCCGAGCTACCCAATCCCAAAACGCCACCTACGTGAGGAATATAGAGTTGAGTAGCGCAGTTGTCCTGGTACTTGATAATACCAGTAGTCATTGCGTTGTTACCATTTACGCAGTTTGAAATAGGAGAGAGAATCTCGCCTGAAACGTGTGCACGACCTACGACACCTCCGACAGAAGGGTGTACAGCAGCGGTGTTGCTACTGCTTGCCACCTGATTAACGGTGATGTTTGCCTCGTTTACGCAGTTGTCGATTGCTGCACCTCCAAGATAACCTACAACACCACCAAAGTTTGTTGCGTTGTAGAGGTTTTCCTCACTGCTGAATACTAAGTCAGGGTTGCTAATTGTGATAGTACCCGAAACGTAGCAATTGGTAATAGAGAGCTGAGTATCGACAGCCACAATTTTACAAGCTACAGCACCCAAAACTGCACGGCCATTTGATGCGATATTTACATCGGTCAACTTCACGTTGCTGATGTTCGACGAAGTTGTGCCGAACAATGGAGCAGTTAAGCCCTTGATTGCGTAACCCTCGGTGCTACCACCATCGAAAGTGTAGCCGTCGAAGCCCTCGATTGGCTCCCAAGCCACGCCCGACATATCGATATTTGCAACAACCTGAGCCGAAGTGTGCGGATAGAAGGTGTTGGTCTTAACCATATTTGCGAACTCGATAAGAGCCTCCTTGCTGTCGATCTCGAATACGCCACCAGCCTCAACGTCGTTAGCCTGGTATGTGAACTCG
>JAFYQY010000083.1 GCA_017559685.1 Alistipes sp. | reverse complement strand
GTATGAAATTGAATTTGCGACGCCCGATGGTCTTCTTCGATTTGGAGACCACGGGCACCAATATCGCTACCGACCGCATTGTCGAGATTTCGGTAGTTAAGGTAATGCCCGATGGCGAGGAGATAACACGCACTCGCCGTATAAATCCAGAGATGCCTATCCCTGCAGAGGCTACTGCAGTGCATCACATCTCGGATGAAGATGTAAAAGATTGTCCAACCTTCCGTCAGGTCGCTAAATCGTTGTGCGAGTTTATGACAGGTTGCGACTTCTGCGGTTTTAACTCTAATCGCTTCGACTTGCCGTTGTTGGCCGAGGAACTTATCCGTGCAGGAGTGAACGTAGACTTCTTCAAGCGTGCCAAGTATGTCGATGTGCAGAACATCTTCCACAAGAAGGAGGAGCGTACTTTGGTTGCAGCATATCGCTTCTACTGTGGCAAGGAGTTGGAGGATGCACACAGTGCAAATGCCGACACTATGGCCACCTACGAGGTGCTCTGCTCGCAGTTGGATAAGTATAGCGACCTCGAGAATAGCGTAGAGTTCCTCGCAGAGTTCTCTACTCGTATGAAGACAGCCGATTTCGCAGGCCGTATTGGCATCGACGAGAATGGTGTCGAGGTGTTCACATTCGGTAAGCACAAGGGTAAGTCGGTCGAGGAGATTTTCCGTACAGAGCCGAGCTACTACAATTGGCTTATGGACGGTGACTTCCCGAACTATACGAAGAAGATTTTTACAGAGATTAAGTTACGACTTAAATAGTATTAGATGAAGATACGCAGTTTGCTCATAGCCCTCGTTAGCGTGGGTGCTGTTGCTATGGCATCAGCGCAAGATGTTGTCGTTGTAAATGGCGTGAAATATGCGATTCACGATGTGCAGAGAGGCGAAACTCTCTACGCATTGTCTCGTCGTTATGGTGTGACTATCGAAGAGATAACATCGGCCAATCAGGTGCTCTTGGAGGGACTGAAGGTGGGACAGAGAATCAAAATTCCTGTTAAGTCGGCTGTCGCAGATGCGCAACAACCAGCAACGGCTACAGCCAAGACTCACAAGGTTGCAAAGCGAGAGACACTCTATTCGTTGGCTAAGCGCTACGACGTTACGATTGACGAGCTGTACGAGGCTAATCCGGGTCTCAAGAAGGGGTTGAAGGCGGGACAGATTATCGTTATACCGCAGAAGTCCGAACAGAAGCAGGAGCAGAAGGCAGAGAAGGTGGAGATTGCACAGGTGGCAACCCCCACACCCGAACCTGTGAAAACTACGCCTATGGCGGATGCTCCCGAAGCGAAGAAGCCCGAGCAGAAATCTTCGACAATCTATGAGCAGATAATCTCCGATTGGCAGTCGAAGTCGACGCAACCATTTAGAACGCTCCTGCCTGGCAATAGGGCAGAGGTTGCGCTCTTGTTGCCTCTCGGCTCCGAGGAGCAACCTTCGCAGAACTATCTCGACTTCTATCGAGGCTTCTTGATGGGCTTGGACAGCGTGCGAATGGCTGGCCACTCGGTAAATCTGAATCTATACAATACGGCTCACGACCACGAGCGAGTATCGGCGATTATCGCATCGGGCGAACTCAACAAGGCCGACTTGGTCGTAGGCCCAATCTACGAGGATGAGCTTATACCTGTGGCAACAGCCTTGCAGTCGAAGGGTACACCTATCGTCTCGCCTTTGGCAAATCTTACGCAGACAACCTCAAACTCGGTGTTCCAGATGTCACCATCGCCAACCTCGAAGTTGGATAAGGTGCGTGGAATGTTCGACGGCTCGAAGCGAGTGGTTATAATCTCTACCGACAATGTCGATAGGGAGTTCGACGCCGAGGTGCGACAGATGCTGCGAGACACATCCTACGTGGTTCAGCACAAGTATATCTACGAGCATCCGTCGGTAATCGAGAAGCGAGAGAAGGAGCGAGAGAAGCTGCGTGAGAAGATGCTCGCCGAGGGGTTGGATATTACGACACTCGACGAGACCCCTTCGCCAAGCGATATGTCGCCACTCTTGCAGGGCAACGAACCTACCGTAATAGTCATTACAGCCGACAACGAGGTCGAGGTTGATAGAATCTTGGCAGCCATTGCTTCGGCAAATATCTCTCTTACGGCTCGTTCGCAGAGGGTAGCACCATTTGTGGTATTTGGCAACAATCGCTGGAATCGCTATCGCAATATCGACCGCTCGATATTCTTCACTAACAACGTTGTGATGCTCTCGACCTATCACGCACGCCGTAGCGATGCGAAGATTCACTCCTTCGACAAACGCTTTGTCGAGGAGTTTGGCGCATTGCCGTCGCTCTACGCATATCGTGGCTATGATGCTGCGGTAGTCTTTGTGCAGTCGCTCTACGGAACTATGGAGACGGGCTTGGAGGGTGTGCTTTCGATGCCATTGCTCACGCCATACGTCTTCGAGGAGAATAACGCTACGGGCGTAAGAATTAATAGTCAGTGGATAAAGGTAAACTACAATAGTAACTTTACCATAACAACAGAGTAGAGATATGCCAACTATTCAGACTCCGATACCAGAAAAGACCATCGAGCGATTGAGCGAATATCGCAGAACGCTCATAGCGTGTCATCGCCGTGGCATTACCCACGTATTCTCGCATATCTTGGCGGGTATGCACGGCATTACAGCTGTGCAGGTGCGTCGAGACCTGATGTTGATAGGCTTCTCGAGCGATACGAAGAAGGGCTACGACGTGAAGGTGTTGATCGAGTTCATCGACTCGATTCTCTATAGCGAAAACACAATGAAGGTGGCGGTTATGGGTATGG
>JAFYQY010000082.1 GCA_017559685.1 Alistipes sp. | reverse complement strand
TGTATATCTTTCTCTTCGTTCATAGTCTGACTTTCTGTAAGGGTTATTAGAGGCTATTAAGGGATATTAGGGGTTATTAGTGTTTTTATTTTTCGCTAACACCCGCTAATCTCCACTAATCACCGCTATAAACTCTAATTTTCTATCTTGTCCTCCTCGATACGCAAGTTACCCACAATAAACTGCTGACGGTCATAGGTATTCTTACCCATATAGAAGGTCAGCATATCCATAATTGGATCATCCTTGGTAAGGCGTACCTTGTCAAGGCGAATCTGCTCGCCGATAAAGCCCTCGAACTCGTCTGGCGAAATCTCACCAAGACCCTTGAATCGAGTAATCTCAGCTGTTGAATCCAACTTCGCAATCGCATTTACACGCTCCTCTTCCGAGTAGCAGTAGATGGTCTCCTTCTTGTTACGCACACGGAACAAAGGTGTCTGCATAATGAAGAGGTGACCTCGACGAATCAAATCGGGGAAGAACTGCAAGAAGAAGGTCAAAAGCAAGAGACGAATGTGCATACCATCGACATCGGCATCGGTTGCGATAACCACCTTGTTGTAACGGAGATTATCCATATCGTCCTCGATATTAAGCGCCGCCTGCAAGTAGTTAAACTCATCGTTCTTGTAGACGATAGTCTTCTTCATACCGAACGAGTTGAGCGGTTTACCTCGAAGCGAGAATACCGCCTGAGTCTGCGGATTACGACTCTTAGTTATCGATCCCGAAGCCGAATTACCCTCGGTGAGGAAGATCATTGTCTGCTCGGCCAACTCGTGCTTGTCGTTGCGGTGAATCTTACAATCACGCAAGTTCTTATTATTGACCAACGCCTTCTTTGCGGTCTCACGAGCCTTCTTCTGAACGCCCGCAATCTCCTTGCGCTCCTTCTCGTTGTCTACAATCTTGCGCTGGATAGCCTGTGCAACCTCTGGGTTCTTGTGGAGATAATTATCCAACTCGGTTGAGAGAAACTCGCCCACAAACTGACGAATTGTAGGGCCGCCGTTCCACATATCCTTCGAGCCGAGCTTAATCTTGGTCTGCGACTCGAACAACGGCTTCGACACCTTCAACGAGATAGCCGCAATAATCGACGAACGGATATCCGACGGATCGTAGTCCTTGCGATAGAACTCCTTCAAGGTCTTAACCACAGCCTCACGGAATGCTGCCTGGTGGGTACCACCCTGCGAGGTGTACTGACCATTCACGAACGAGTAGTAGGTCTCGCCATAGCCATTGCCGTGAGTGATTACAACCTCGATATCCTCGCCCGCAAGGTGAATAGGAGCATAGCAAGGCTCCTCGTTCAAGTTATCGTTCACGAGGTCGAGCAAACCATTCTTCGATACATACTGTGTACCGTTGAGCGAGATAATCAAGCCCTTATTGAGGTAGGTGTAGTTGCGGAGAAGTTGCTCCACGAACTCCAAGTTGTAGTTATACTTGCCGAATACCTCCTCGTCTACTCGGAACTGGATGAATGTACCGTTCTTCTCCTTAACGCCACTCTCCCACTGCTCGTCGGTCTGAATACCCTGCGCAAAGACTACGGTATGAGCCTCGCCATCACGCACCGAACGTGCCTTAAACTCGCTCGAGAGGTAGTTTACAGCCTTGACTCCGACACCATTAAGACCCACGGTCTTCTTGCCGTCCTCCTCGTAGTTACTACCTGTATTCATCACACTAACCGCTGCAGCCAATGCTCCAAGCGGAATACCACGACCGTAGTCTCGCACCGAAACCACGTTATCCTCGATGGTAATATCCACACGGCTACCGTAGCCGTTCATAAACTCGTCAATCGAGTTGTCGGTAACCTCCTTGATAAGCACATAGATACCGTCGTCGGACATTGTGCCATCGCCGAGTTTTCCAATATACATACCGGGGCGCAGACGAACGTGCTCACGTGGGGTGAGCGTCTTAATCGAATCCTCGTCGTAGGTCGCCGGTGTTTTAATCAGTTCTGCCATTTATTCTACTATTAGCTTTTAGCTATTTTGTTTCTATTTTTTTCTAATCTCTGCAAGTGTGTTGGTCATCAACTCCTGCACCTCTTTTGCCATCTCGCTCGGATCGGTTGCGACAACCTTCTCGGCAGGAATTGCAGGCAACACCTTAACTGTGAGGAGATGCTTCCAATTGAAGAAGAAACTCTTCTTCTTGATAACATTGGTTGTGCCATCCATAACTACAGGCAAGATATCGACACCCGCCTCCTTAGCCAACACGAATGCACCACCCTTGAAGCGCTGGATCTCGCCATTCTTCGAACGAGTACCCTCTGGGAAGATAGCCACCGATACTCCACGACCGAGCCACATCTTACCGTCGTTGATAACCTTCTTCATAGACTCGGTAGCACGACCACGCTGGATAGCAATATCGCCGTGCATCCACAACATAGGACCAATAAACGGAATACGGAAAACCTCCTGCTTCGACACCCAACGGAAGTTGAGACGCACGAAGTAGAGAGAGATGATGTCCACCATAGAGTTGTGGTTGATAACTATCACGTAAGGCTTCTTCTTGTCTACATTCTCCAAGCCCTCGATGCGGCGACGCCAAGTGAATGGCACATACCACCACGAGAAACAGAGCCAACGTGAGAGCTCGTGAACAACACGACGACGCTTGTCGAACGGATAGCACACTATCAACGCCACGAACGAAAGCAACGTAAAGAGTGTCAGGATAACAAGCGTGTAGATTGCAAAAATAAGTGTTAACATAGTCTATTTGTTTTTAGTTTTCTTCTCAAATCTGGGTTGAAATGCAGACCATTCCACCAATCTCCGCAAAAATACACTTTTTTCTTATTTTGCAATATATTTCGTAGAAATATTTATCAACAAAACAGCAACAGCCACAACCTGCATTAAGCCTGTTGCGACTGCTGCGTGCGAATAAGACAATCTTTACGTCTATCTCTTTTCAGCAAAGTATTTCCAAAGGGGTGCGAGATGAAGGGCTTGAATCATCTGGCCTTGTTCCAAAATCTCACGCACCTCTTCTTTTGTAAATAGATGAACTTCAATATCTTCACTCTCCTCTGGATGGCGATCGACCGCCAACTCGACATCCTCCGCCAAGAAGGTATATTGCAAATTATTATGGTTTGAAGGGTTGGGCGACACGGTCATAAACAACGACCAGCGACCACCGCCATATCCCGTTTCCTCCTCCAGTTCTCGCTTTGCACCCTCCATAGGCGAATCATCCGTAGGGTCGACCATACCCGCAGGAAGCTCGTAGTAGGTTTCACCGAGTCCGTGGCGATATTGGCTGATAAGGACAATCTTGCCCTCCTTCGTCACTGCGACCACATTTGCCCAAGTCGGAAATTCAAAGACATACCAATGCGGAATAACCACTCCGCTCGGAATCTGTACCGTATCACGGCGCACCGTGCACCACGCACCCTCTCGAAGCAGATACTCGGATGAGAGAACCTGCCACTTACGATTTTTTAGAGGTTTTACCATAATTATTAGCGTTTTATGGCGCAAAATTAGCGAAAATTTCATATCTTTGCGTTAAGTATGACAAAAAACATTGATATTATGGAGATTAAAAGCACATTTGACCATTTGAACATAAATGTAACCGACCTCGAGCGTAGTATTGCATTCTACGACAAGGCTCTCGGCTTGAAGGAGGCAAAGCGTAAGGAGGCTGCCGACGGCTCGTTCATCCTCGTCTATTTGGGTGACGACAGCGGACACTTCCTTCTCGAGCTTACCTGGTTGCGAGACAAAGAGGGCGCATACGAGTTGGGCGACAACGAGACACACCTCTGCCTTCGTGTAGAGGGCGACTACGACGCTGTGCGTGAGTACCACCGTGAGATGGGTTGCATCTGCTACGAGAACCACGATATGGGTTTGTACTTCATCAACGACCCAGACGACTATTGGATTGAGATTCTCCCTAAAAAGCACTAAACAATGGACAGAGAGATTGGTTTGGCAATAGAGGTGCTCCGCAAAGGCGGCATCATACTCTACCCCACCGACACGGTTTGGGGCATCGGTTGCGACGCAACAAACGAGGAGGCTGTTGCAAAAATATACGCTTTGAAGCGCAGCGAGGATAAGCACGCAATGCTCGTACTGTGCCGTGACGCCGATATGGTGGTACGATATGTGGACAAAGCTCCAGGCATTGCATTCGAGGTTATGGAGATGGCAACAAAGCCTTTGACTTTGATTTTGCCTGGCGCTACAGGCTTGGCAAAGAACCTCACCCCCGAGGCAAAGACTTTAGGCGTAAGAGTTCCCGACCACGAGTTCTGCCACAAGCTGTTGCGCAAGTTCGGTCGCCCTATCGTTTCGACCTCGGCAAATATCTCGGGCGAGCCTACACCACGCAGCGTACGTGATATCTCGAAGGAGATTATCGAGGGTGTCGATTTTATGGTAAACCCTCGCTTCCAGGGACGTCCAACGGGACAGCCAAGCTCGATTATCGCATTCGGCGAGGACAACGAGTTTAAGATTATTCGTAAGTAGCAATCTCGCTACGAGGCGTGGCCAAAATCACGCATAACATACCCACAAAGATAAGTACCGCACCGACAATGTTGGTGCGGTCTATTATTGCCTGACCACGAGCCGTCGCCACCACCGCTGCAATGATGGGTTGAATGTAGCGATAGACGGCATTATGCACCGCTGTAAGACGTTCCGAACCAGCATAGAGAAGATACATCGGAAGTGCCGAGCCAAAGAGCAAAATATAGGTTATCTCCACCAATTGCAAATGCGCAAAATCGGACATTCGCACAGCCGGCAAAGACTCCACAATCAAAGGCATCGCAAGCACCGTTCCGATAAGGTAGTACCACCCCATAACCACCATTGCACCGTGCCGTCGCAGCACAGGCGTTATAAGCACCGTATTCACCGCTATAGCCACTACAGCGCACAATACGATGGCATTTCCGTACCCCTCGGCCTCGTCACCAACCAGCAATCGCCCCCTATCAACGAGTATTGTGGCGACACCCGCAAATGCAACAAGTATTCCAACCACCTCGCCCCACTTCGCCCGACGAGAATGCGCAATAATCGACGTTATGAGAGTGACAATTGGCCCAATGGTTGTGATGGTTGAAGCGTCTATCGGATTGGTACAGGATGCACCCTTCATAAGCAGATACCACCAGCCAAAAACAACCAGCAGTGCGACTATAAAAATGGAGCCAAAATCGTTAAGCGTAAGGCGATAGAAGCCCCGACAAAACATCGTCGGCAGAGTGACTACAAGCGTCGAAAATAGGAGTTGCAAGGCAAAGAGTTGCGACGTCTGCATCGCACCCTGCAAGAGTGACACATATACCGAAAAAGAGACTCCAAAGAGCACATTCGACACCACCAATGCAGTATGATAACGCAACACCCCCATACCCCAACCGACTGCAAAAGATAAGCCAAAGCGAACAGCAAAAGACCTTATCAACCGAGAGCCGAGCGGCCACCGCAGTTGAGAGGCGACCGAAGTAGGGCTGTTGAAATCAAAGATTGTTGGCTTTGGCGGATGATGGCTAAAAATCTGAATTTTCAAAGACAATCATCTGACAAAGACAAGGATTTGCGACAGCAAACAACAGCCATACGTAGATTAGTCGCCCGAAACGCCACAGGCTGAACGACCGAGCCACCGAAACAAAAAAGACGGTCGAAACCGTCTTTCAAAAGTGGAGGTGGCGAGAGTCGAACTCGCGTCCAAACAAGGAGCCCGAAGGCTTTCTACACGCTTAGTCGTCACTTATTCCTTCTCTCAAAGCCCGGCAGACGACCGCCAAACTGTGAGCCCAGCCCCTAAATTTCGCACGATAACCGAGGCACATATCGCACTATCTTCAAATGATTGATACCCCATATGAAGAGCCGTTATGAAGCGGAACGCCCCTTCGGGATACTCGTTGTCCGACAAGCCTTGTGTCAGTCAATTAAGCCAATTTTCCTGGAAAATTAAGCAGCGAGTGCATAGCTATTATTGCCATTTGTAGTTTGAGTGTTGCAGATTTACGAGCGCCCACACAATGCTCGGCGTGCTTACCATCAAACTCTACCTGCTGTCAAAACCGGTCACCCCCATAGTCGTTACCGGCGCAGTTGCAAGTAGGCTTTTCGATGAACTGCGGTGCAAAGATAGTGCAAAGAAACGAAAAAGAAAAATGAAAAAATATAAAAATTTCTAATTTTTAATTTTCGATTTTCAATTTATTTTTCGTACCTTTACACAGATTATTTTGAGCACGAAAAAGATGAATAAAAAAATTGTCGTAAAACTGCAAGGCGCAGGCATTTATCACTCTGAAAATCCGAGCGTTACACTCACTCCTCGAACACGAGAAAAGAGAGGCGAGAAGATTCTCGAAAACCTCAACCTCGAGATCGCCGAAGGAGAAATCGTCTACCTCATTGGCCGTGTGGGCAGCGGAAAATCGTCGCTTTTGAAGACCCTCTACGGAGAGCTGCCTCTGGTCGAGGGCATAGGCGAGGTTGCAGAGTTCGATCTCACACGACTGAAGTCGAGCAAAATTCCATATCTACGTCGCAAGGTGGCAATGGTATTCCAGGAACTTATTCTGCTCTCGGATCGCAACGTTCACGACAATTTACTCTGCGCACTCAAGGCTACAGGCTGGAGTGGGAAGGGCGCAATTGAGCACCGCATCGAGGAGGTGTTGTCGCTCGTAGGGATGAACGACAAGGCGAAAAAGATGCCATTCGAGCTCTCAGGTGGCGAGAAGCAGCGACTCGTTATCGCTCGTGCACTATTGAACTCGCCAGACGTGATCTTGGCAGACGAACCGACCGCCAATCTTGACCCCGTGGCAGCAGAGGGCATCATAGAACTTTTCCACAATATTGCAGGCAAAGGAACGGCGGTTGTAATATCGACACACAACACCTCGTTCGTGGAGCGATATCCGTCAAAAACGCTTCTTTTTGCGCAAAATACGGTACGTGAAGTAGACATTCAGGGCATTATTGCGTCTAAATCTACGATTTAGGGTTGGAAGTTTCAAAAAAAATACCTATATTTGCGCACTATTAGGAAAATAAATTTTAACTATTATATATGGCTAACGAAACAGAAATTTTGAAGAAGGGACAAGAGGAAGAGTACTCGGCGTCCAACATCCAAGTCTTGGAGGGTTTGGAGGCAGTACGCAAGCGTCCCGCAATGTACATCGGAGATGTAGGTGAGAAGGGTTTGCACCACCTTGTATATGAGGTTGTGGATAACTCTATCGACGAGGCTTTGGCTGGTCACTGTTCTGACATCTATGTAACTATCAACGAAGACAACTCTATCACCGTTCGTGATAATGGTCGTGGTATTCCTACCGACTATCACGAGAAGGAGGGTAAGTCGGCATTGGAGGTTGTTTTGACAGTGCTCCACGCCGGTGGTAAGTTCGACAAGGGTAGCTACAAGGTTTCGGGTGGTTTGCACGGTGTGGGTGTATCGTGTGTGAATGCACTCTCGACACTCCTCATTGCTGAGGTACACCGTGGCGGTAAGATTTACAAGCAGAGCTATAGCCAGGGTAAGCCTACTTCAAAGGTTGAGATCGTTGGCGATTGCGAGGATAGAGGTACTATAGT
>JAFYQY010000081.1 GCA_017559685.1 Alistipes sp. | reverse complement strand
GGTATCACTGCTACTCAGATGGATATCAAGGTTGACGGTCTCTCGTACGAGGTATTGTCGCAGGCATTGGAGCAGGCTCGCGTAGGTCGTCTCCACATCCTCGATAAGATCACTGAGTGCATCGCTGAGCCACGCGAGGACTACAAGCCATTCGTTCCACGTATCGAGCAGATTGTTATCGATAAGGACTTCATCGGTGCAGTTATCGGTCCTGGCGGTAAGGTTATCCAGGATATTCAGAAGACTACCGGCACTACTATCACCATCACTGAGACTGAGAACAGCGGTTTGGTAGATGTATTCGGCCCAGATAAGGCAGCTATCGATGCAGCTATGGCTCGCATCAAGGGTATCGTTGCTGTACCTGAGGTTGGCGAGGAGTACCACGGTAAGATTAAGTCTATCGTAGACTTCGGTGCATTCGTAGAGATTCTCCCAGGCAAGGAGGCATTGCTCCACATCTCGGAGATCGACTACAAGCGCTTCGAGACTATGGCTGAGACAGGTTTGAAGGAGGGTGACGAGATCGACGTTAAGTTGATCGGCATCGACCAGAAGACCAACAAGTTGCGTCTCTCGCACAAGGCACTTCTTCCTAAGCCAGAGGGTTGGGTAGAGCCTGAGCGTAAGCCACGTGCTCCACGCAACGACAAGGAGCGTGGCGACCGTCGTCCACGTCGTGACCACAAGGAGTAATCACACGTATTCCAAATAGAAAACGGAGCAGGCGACTGCTCCGTTTTTTGTTTCATAATTAAAAATTAAAAATGTAGAATTAAAAATTAGTTTTCCGTTTTCACCTTTCCGTTTTCCGTTTCAAAAATCGTCAATGATTGAGCTATTTTTGTGCGATGCTAGGCGACAAATCCGCAGCATAGTAGGCCTATGTGAGGTATTTGGAGTCCGACGCACTCGTGCAAAAAGAGCCAATCAGAACGATTTTTATTTCACAAAATCGAGCAAAGCCGCGGCACACGCTTTCGCCTCCTCGATGAAGCCCATATGTCCCGAATTCTCGAGCCAAACAACCTTCGCCTCGGGGTGCTCGGCAACCATCTTCTCGGCGATTTCAGGGGTGATATAACCATCCTTACGACCAAGAATAAAGAGTATCGGTTTGCCCAACGAATGGAGCATTTCGCTCTGTGCTTTGCGCTCAATCATACCGTTGAGAAGTGCCACAATACCAGCATCTTCGGTGAGATAGATAGTCTGCTGCAAATCTTCTATTTCGGTGCGTAAACGGTTGCGATTTTCTACCGCAAAACCAGCCTCGGGAGCGGTGCGAGTAAGCAGCTCCTTCTTGCCCGACTTGACAAGCGAAATCTCACGCTGACGACTCTTTTTCTTCTCGTCGCTATCGGCGTATGGTGTCGAGTGGAGCAACACTACTCCATCGGTACGCTCAGCATATCGCTCGGCGAAGGCGAGAGCCACATATCCACCCATCGAGTGACCTACGATGGTTGCGCTCTCGATACCGAGTTTATCGAGTGCCGCAGCGAGGGTATCGGCGAGGTAGTCCATCGTATGAATCTCGCCCTTAACCTCCGAAATTCCGTGTCCCGGAATATCGAGTGTAATAACTCGTATATCCTTGTAAATCAGAGGTACAAACTCCTCCCACACGAGCATATTTTCGAGGTATCCGTGCAAGAGCACCACCACCTTATCGCCAGCCTCCGAATCGCAAATATGGAGAGCCGAGTCGCCTGCCATTATAAACTTTTCAACCATTTTTCGTTGTTTTTGATTTTTTACTGCGTAAAAATATGGAAAATTCTTCAAATTTTACTATTTTTGGACGATTATACACTAAATAGAATGAAATTTGACTACATAAAGTGTCACGGCTCGGGCAATGAGTTTGTTATGGTGGATGCGGTGAAGTACAACCTTGAGAGCATCAACCTTGCCGATTTTGCCCGATTCATCTGCGACAGAGAGCACTCTCTCGGAGCAGATGGTGTGTTGCTTTTGGTCAAAAATAATGGGATGTTCGGAATGCGAATGTTCAACCCCGACGGTTCGGAGGCGGAGATGTGTGGCAACGGCATTCGTTGCGTAGCTCGTCTGGCCGAGGAGTATGTCGGAGAGCGTGAATTCGATATGTTCTCGGGCGGAAACATCTACGGCATTGTGCGTGCCGAGGATATCTACCCTGCAATGCCGACCTATGGCGTCAATTTGGGTGTTCGCCTTGCAAGTGGCGACTTTGGCTTTGCCGAGTGCAAGGAGCAATTCGTATCGCAACCTATCGAGCGTCTCGACGAGACGTTGCTTTGGACTGCGATAAACGTGGGCAACCCTCATATCGTAGCGGAGGTCGAGGCGATTGACTACGACCACCTCACACGTCTTGGCGAGCGAGTTTTGGAGTTGAAGGAGGAGTTCCCGAAGGGTATAAACGTGTCACTCGTGAAGGTACTCGACAAAAACCGCATCTTCGTTGCCACCTACGAGCGTGGTGCAGGCATCACAGCGTCGTGCGGTACAGCGATGACCTCGAGCGCTACGGCAATGGCATTGAATGGTCGTTGCGACTACGGCAAGATAATCGAGGTAGAGAACAGAGGTGGCGCTGTGCGTTGCATCTGCCACAACGAGGGCGGTTTACACACGCAGTTGATTGGCAACGCCTCCTACATATCGCACGGCGAAGTAATTGCCGAGAATGGCAAATTTGCCTACAACGAGTTGGGAAAATTTGAGAACGAAATAGCGCTCTACAACGACTTTTTGAAGAGCAAGAACTAACACAGAAATGAGAAGATTGCGTAACATATTCTACTGCTTGGTGCTGGGAGTGACACTCTCGGCCTGCAATGTTACGCAACATATCTCCTCGGGCGATTACCTCTTGCAGAGAGTAAAAATCGAGGAGGACAAAGCGGCACCTCGCAGCGAGCGCATCAAGGCAGACGATGTAACGAAGTATCTCCGCCAAAAGCCAAACAAGAAGTTCCTCGGCACCGATTTCTATGCGTGGATCTACCTTATGGCCAACAGCGAGAAGGATAACTGGTGGAACAACCTCAAGCGCAAGATGGGCGAGGCTCCCGTACTCTTCAACGAGCGAGACACCGAGCGTTCGGCAGCAAACTTGAAGCTCTATCTCGAGTCGTGCGGATACTACTCGTCGGATGTAACCTTCAAGGTCGACACCACAAGTCGCCACAAGCGTGCGAAGGTCACCTATGCCTTGAAGCAGGGCAAACCTTACTGCATAAGTTCGATATCGTACGACTTCCGTGATCGACACCTCGAGCCTGTGCTGTTGCCTGACACCGTAAACACCCTTCTGCACAAGGGCGACATCTTCGATATCTCGGTATTGGATGCCGAGCGCAACCGCATTGCGCTCTACCTCAAGGAGCGTGGTTACTACAACTTCTCGGTCAATAATGTGGAGTATGTTGCCGACACTCTTGCGGGTAATAACACCGTGGGTGTTCGAGTGGTTATAAAGCAGAATTTGACGGGCTACAACGAGCGTGGTATAGCGCAATATGCCGACCACAAGGTCTACAAGTTGCGCAATGTGAACATCATCCCTCGCTACAACGCCGCCATTGCTATGAATCAGAGCAACTACTTCGAGCGATTCGACTCGACCGAGTATAAGGGGTTGAATGTGCTCTTCTACGGCAAGCAACCGAAGGTGCGACCTAAGGTGTTGCGAGGAGCTATCTCGCTCTACCCTAACAGTATCTACGACTACCGCTTGGTAAATAGTACCTACGCCAACTTGATGGCTATGGGATACTTCAAGAGCGCACGAGTGAACTTCAACGAGGTGGTTGGCACCCCTCAGCAGAAGCTCTCTCTCAAGCCTCGCGAGGGATTGCTCGACTGCGACATCCAATGTACCCCTGCACTCCAGCAGAGTGTCAAGGCGGAGCTGGAGGCGGCAACCACATCGAGCTTCTACGGCTTGACCGCCCTTGTCGGATACCAAAACCGTAACATCTTCCGAGGTGCCGAGATGCTCGAAATCACGGGTACTGCAGGATATGAGTATATGAAGGCTCCGACAGCGAAGAAGCGTCACGCAATGGAGTTTGGTATCGCCGTAGGACTCTCATTGCCTCGATTCCTGCTTGCGAACTACGCCTTGAGCGAGAAGATTCTCGTGCCAAAGACCAAGTTCGAGATATCGTACAACTATCAAGATCGCCCATACTACCAGCGAGGTCTCTCGAGCGTCTCGTGGATCTATTCGTGGAAGAATCGCCACAACTCGTCGTTTATTCTGCGCCCTATCGCCATCAACTGGGTTGATGTGTCGTATATCGATCAGGACTACTTCAATTCGTTACAAAACCAATACCTCAAGTATAGTTTCCAATCGCAGTTGATCGTGGCTATTTCGGGCTCGTACGTGCTGAACAAGCAGTACAAGTCGGCACCAAACAACCACACCACCGTGCGTGCAAACTGCGAACTTTCGGGTAACTTGCTGAATGGTTTGGTGCACCTATTTGCAAAACAGCCGACCGACCGCAACTACTACGAGTTGCTCGGAATCCGATACTCGCAATATGTGCGTGCCGATGTAAGCGCAAGCCACAAGATTATGTTCGGCAAGGTAACCGCTTTGGCAGGTCGTCTCTACGCAGGTATGGCCTACGCCTACGGCAACTCCGACGCCGTGCCGTTCGACCGCCTCTTCTACGCAGGAGGTAGCAACAGTATGCGAGGTTGGGCACCACGAACACTCGGTCCAGGTTCATCGCCTGCGCCTACGAATGTGGTCTACCCTACACAACTCGGCGATATGAAGTTGGAGGCGAATCTCGAATTCCGCTTCCCTATTTGGGATATGTTCCACGGAGCTACATTCTTCGACTTGGGTAATATCTGGTACATCGGTCGCAAGGATGTGAGCTACCCAGAGAGTTCGGTCTTCCGTTTCAACACTTTCTACAAGCAGTTGGCATTCAACACGGGTATAGGTTTGCGACTCGATATCGACTTTGCGGTATTGCGTCTCGATTGGGGTATTCAGTTGCACAACCCTAACAACCCAGAGGGTCAACGATGGATCCACAACTTCAAGTGGCGTAACACCTCGCTCAACTTTGGTGTTGGCTTCCCATTCTAAAACAATTGCACAGATATGGTTAAAGTCGAATATAAATACCTCAACAGCATAGATACGCCTGCCGATTTGCGCAAGCTCTCGATTGATGAATTGCCTCGTTACTGCGACGAGGTGCGACAGTTCATCATCGAGCAATGCGCTACAAACCCAGGTCACCTCGCATCATCACTCGGTGCGGTGGAGATTGCTGTGGCTATACACTATGTCTACGACACACCAAACGACAAACTCATTTGGGATGTAGGCCATCAGGCATACGCCCACAAGATTATCACAGGTCGTCGTGATCTGTTCCACACAAACCGTCGTTTGGGCGGTATTAGCGGCTTCCCACGTATGGCCGAGAGCGAATACGACGCATTTGGTGCAGGACACGCCTCGGTATCTATCTCGGCAGCACTCGGTATGGCCAAGGCTGCTAAGCTCAATGGCGAGAAGCACAAGACGATAGCCGTTATTGGCGATGGCTCTATCGCAGGAGGTTTGGCATTCGAGGGTTTGAACAATGCAGGTACCGACAAGAGCGCCGACATTTTGGTTATCCTCAACGACAACAATATGTCTATCGACAAGTCGCAGGGAGCACTCAATCGCTATCTGTTGCGCCTATCGACTTCGTCGAAGTACAACCGTTTCAAGCAATGGGTTTGGACAACCTTCTCACGCACACCTCGCCTACTCAATCTATTCCGCAAGGTGGCAAACGGAGTAAAGCACGGACTCCTACAGAATAGCAACCTATTCGAGAGTCTCGGTTTCCGCTACTTTGGTCGTGTAGACGGACACAACGTAAAGCGCTTGGTGCGCACCCTCATAGCGCTGAAGGGTATGGATGCACCGAAGCTCCTCCACATAATCACCGACAAGGGTTATGGCTACGAGCCTGCGCAGAGCAACCTCCCTATATGGCACGCCCCTGGTCGCTTCAACCCCGAGACGGGCGAGCGAATAAAGAGCGGAGCAAAGGGTGGCTCACGTATGCAGGATGTATTTGGTCAGACACTCCTCGACCTTGCGAAGATTGACCAGAGAGTGGTGGGTGTAACACCTGCAATGCCTTCGGGATGTTCGATGAATATAATGATGAGCGAAATGCCCGAGCGATGCTTCGATGTGGGTATTGCCGAGGGTCACGCCGTAACCTTCTCGGCAGGTCTTGCAGCGGCCAATCAGCGCCCGTTCTGCAACATCTACTCGACATTTATGCAGCGTGCATACGATAATATAATCCACGATGTGGCACTGCAGAATCTCCCAGTAATATTCTGCCTCGACCGAGGTGGTTTGGTGGGCGAGGATGGCGCTACACACCACGGCATCTTCGATATTGCCTACTTGGGCTCTATTCCTAATATGATTGTGGCAACCCCTTCCGACGAGTGGGAGTTGCGCAATATGATGTTCACCGCATTGCAGAGCAATGTTCCTTTCGCTATTCGCTATCCACGAGGTAATGGTCGTGGCACGGAGTGGAAAGATTTGCAATTCGAGGCTATCGAGGTGGGTAAGGCTCGCAAGGTGCGTGATGGCAAGGATGTAGGCGTATTTGTCTTTGGCCCACTCCTTGTGGATGTGGAGCAGGCTGCCGAGCAGGCTTCGCTCATTGGTGTCGATACTGCGATCTACGATATGCGCTTTGCAAAGCCTCTCGACAAGGAGACTATCCTCGAGGTGGCAGGTAAGTTCAAGCGCATAGTAACTCTCGAAGATGGTATTCTTCGTGGTGGCGCAGGCGAGGCAGTCGTTAAACTTTTGAACGACCACAGCATCTCAACGCCTGTAACGACACTCGGTATCGATGATAAGTTTGTGGAGCACGGCACAATTTCGGAGTTGCGCAACCTCTGCGGCTACGATCTCGACGCTATTCTGCACGCAATAGTCGAATAGATTACTCCAACGCTTCGGCAACAACAAAGGTACTACCGCCAATGAAGAGCATATCTTCGTCGGTGAGTTGTTCGTGTGCCTTAGCCAAAGCCTCCGCAACGGTAGGTGCCACCTCGAAGTCGAGACCAAGCAACGACGCCACCTCGGCAATCTGCTCAAGCGATGCAGCACGACGAATCGTGGCTTGAGTAAATATGTAGTAAGCCTCCGAAGGCATCAGAGCCAACATTTTTGAAAAATCCTTATCGCCACAGAAGCCCATAACGCAGAACAAGCGACCGTTGTTGGTGCGAGCCTTCAGCTGCTCGGCAACCTCGCTTATGCCGTGCTCGTTATGCGCTGTGTCGCACACTACGAGAGGCTTATCGGACAACACCTGCCAGCGACCACGGAACGAGGTCAAGGTGGTCACATCACGCACACCCTCGACAAAGGCACGACGAGAGATCGAGAGCGGAGTTGCCTCGTGGAGTTTATCGAGCGCAGTGGCTACGGTAACGAGATTCTTGCGCTGGTACTCGCCAAGAAGGTCGAGACGAAGTTGGTATGGATAACCGTCACGCACTCGGGTCATAGTAACCACCTGCTTGCCACCTTCAAAGCCACACTCGCCAAGCGAGAACACCTCCTCGGCATAGATAATCTCCGAGCGAAGGTCGTCTGCAATCTCCTCCAATACGAGGTTGTAGTTAGAGTTCTTCTCGCCCACAACAACAGGTGTGCACTTCTTGATGATACCACCCTTCTCACGAGCAATCTTTGGCAACGAGTCGCCAAGGTACTCGGTATGCTCAAGACCTATATTTGTAATAACCGAGAGTATCGGCTGAACGATATTCGTAGCGTCGAGACGACCGCCCAAGCCCGTTTCGATAACGGCAACCTCAACATCGCTCTGTGCAAAGTAGTCGAAAGCCATAGCCGTAGTCATCTCGAAGAACGAGAGCTGCAAGCGCTCCATTTCTGAGCGGTAGCGGTCGACAAAATTGACCACCTTCTGCTTCGGTATCATCTCGCCATTGACACGAATGCGCTCACGGAAATCGGTCAGATGGGGCGAGGTGAACAAGCCCGTATGATATCCCGCCTGTTGCAACACAGCCGCCAACATATTCGAAATTGAGCCCTTGCCGTTGGTGCCAGCAACGTGAATAACGAAGTAGTTGCGCTGTGGATTGCCTATCGAACGGCAGAACTCCGAAATGCGCTCCAAGCCTGGTTTATATGCGTCGCCTCCCACCTGCTGGAATGAAGGCATTGACGAGAAAAGATAGTCGAGAGTCTCGGTGTAATTCATAATATATAGCTTTTAGCCATTGGCCATTAGCCATTGGCTTTTTAATTTAGATAAAACTTCTTTTTTGCCCACGATGCGACAAAGTAGAGCAAGCATAATGCCGCAATATAGAGCGACAGACGGCCGATGTAGTCGCCATACTTGGCGTAGAAGGTCTGCTTGCTGTTGAGACGGATATCCGAGGTCAGAACACCTCGTTTGTCCCACTCCAGGCGCTCGACATCCTCGCCCTGCATCGTAATAAAGCCCGACACGCCCGTGTTGGCACTACGAGCCACATCACGGCGCAACTCGATAGCACGCAGACGGCAGAACTTAAAGAGATAGCGGTGACCGAGGGTGTTACCCCACCAGCCATCGTTCGACACTACGAACAATGCCTCGGCACCATTGCGCACAAACTCCGCCATATGGTTGCCATAGAGACCTTCGTAACAGATTGCTGGCGCAACCTTCTTGCCATTATGGTGGAAAGGTTTCTGACTCTGACCTACGCCGAGCTGACCGAATGTACCACCCAAGTCGATAGCGAACATATCGCCCGCCGAACGCAACCACGACGGAATAGTCTCGACACCCACAACGAGTTTACCCTTGTTGTGAATCTGCACATTTGTCTCGGCGTCAATACCGAGTGCCGAGTTATAGAGGTCGTAGTAGAGATTGCCCTGCTTGCGTGCCGTCTCCGAGCCCTTTTCCGTGCCATAGAAGTCGTAGGTCTCGCTACCCGTAACCACCATAGCCGACGGCTTCTCGTTGCCGAGATAGTCCGCTATGCGCTTTACGACATTAGTATGCAGAGGTGCATCCTCGTTCACTCTGTAGACCAACGCCGTCTCGGGCATAAGCACAAACTCCGCCGAGTCGGGAGCCTCAGCCAAGAGTGCCAGCAACAAATCGTGCTGATCCGAGACCGAAAGGTTAAACTTATCGTAGCAAGGGATATTCGGTTGCGTTACCGACACGGTGCTCTTCTCGAGCGAGTTGTAGGTTTCGCCCTCGGCATCGTACTTGTAGAATAGACCTATCGAAATACAGATAGGCACAACCAATACCAAAGTTGCCACCACCCATATTTTCTTACGCATTGTAAGACACGACTCGAAGGCCAAAACATTGACCAAAAGCACCCACAACGAGCCTCCAAAGACGCCTGTATATTCGTACCACTGCACTGCCCACGGATCGTCGGCAAAGCCATTTCCGAGTGTCAGCCACGGGAACGAAAGCGCCGGAGCCTGCGTATAGAGATACTCGCCTGCTATCCACGCTGTAATAAGCGTCGTATAGGCCAACGCCTTCGATGCGTGCTTCGAGACTACGTGATAGAGCATAAATGGAATGATGCTCCACCAGGTCGAACAAATAGTAGCCGCAATAGGGCCTGCGGGCGTAGCGTTCCATACCCACCATATCGTAGCAACGTTCCACAGCACAAAGGTGAGCAGAGCCCAGCCGAGCATCGAGAAGGTCTCTCGCTTCGAGGGACCATATTGTGCACTGATAAGCATAAGTGGCACAAATCCGACAAAGAGAGTGATGCAACTTGCACCCTCCCACGGAATTGCCAAAAGTATAGCGGAAGCGATAGCCAAGATCGCTTTTGTCTTCTTCGAGAATTGACGTTTGAACTGTATCATAATGCAAATATAACAAAAATTAGGCATCATTGGTCAAATTTCGCAAATAATTTACAAGGCTATCGTAGGCTTTGCTACCCCTATTTTTCAGCTCGAGAAGAATATGCGTCGTTTAGTTTTCTCTTTTTAAGAATTTTGTATTATCTTTGTAGGTAATTAGGAGCATAAGGCTATGATTGAAACACTTAAATTTTACAAGAATTTCCCAAAGGAGGGTATCAACTTCATCGATATCATTCCGTTCCTCCAGTCGAAAAAGGCGTTCCGTGAGGTTGTTGAGGCGTTGAAGAAGGCCACGACAGCACCAAATGTTGCAGCACCCGAGGCTCGAGCATTTCTCTTTACTGCGCCACTTCTCTCGGAGGAGGGTATTGTCGAGAATATTATCCCGATGCGTAAGAGCGGCAAGTTGCCATTCAACGATGGCGATTTGATCGAGGTGTGCATCGAGAAGGAGTACGGCTTCGACAAGTTATACTACCGCTTGAGTGATATCGCTGCGGGCGTTGCAGAGGGCGACACCTTCTATGTAACCATTCTCGACGACGTTCTCGCTACAGGAGGTACTGCACTCGGTATTGCCGAGTCGCTCGAGAAGCTCACAGTTCACTGCGACGGCAAGCCTTACAAGGTTAAGGTTAAGGAGTTTATCTTCCTCGTTGAGATTGAGGAGATTAACGGCAAGGCTCGCCTCGAGAAGATTGCACCTGTGACTTCGTTGATGACTATCTAATATGAAAAAACTGCTAATCGTTATGGGACTGTTATCGCTCTTTGGTTGTGGCAAGAAAGCCCCTCTCTACCCGCAAGATAAGGTCGTTGCAAAGGATGGTTCGGAGATTGTCTTCACATTCCTTGCGCACGCTTCGTTTGCTATTGAGCACAATGGCAAACACATCTACATCGACCCTGTGGGCGAGTTTGCGTGGGAGAAGATGCCAAAGGCGGATGCTATTCTCATAACCCACTCACACTACGACCACTTCGAGATGGCTACCGTAGAGAAGATTGCGGGCGAGAAGTGCGCTATCCTCTGCGACAAGTCCTCAGCCGAGGCGTTCGAGCACGACTGCACCACAATGTTGCCGGGTTGCGTAGCGGAGCCTTTCGATGGTTTGTCGGTTAAGGCTGTGCCTGCCTATAATATCAGCGAGGGACACACCAACTTCCACCCAAAGGAGCGTGAAGATTGCGGCTATGTACTCACTCTCGGAGGATCGACAATCTACGTTGCGGGCGACACCGAGGATAACGAGGATGTACTCTCACAGCAGGGCGTAGACATCGCATTCCTGCCTGTAAACCAGCCATATACAATGACCGTTGAGCAGGCTATTCGTGCGGTGAAGGCTATTCAGCCTACCCTATTCTACCCTTACCACTACGGTCAGGTCGAGGAGAAGACCGACATCGAGGCTCTCAAGAGCGGCTTGGAGGATGTTTGCGAGGTTAGAGTATTCCCAATGGAGTAACACACTAATACCAAAATAAGAAATGGTCGGCACTTGCCGACCATTTTCGTTTATACCGTCAATGACTAATTACCTACTTCACAGAGGAACTTAATACGCACCAAACGAATCTCCTCCTCCGAATACTCTCCACCAAGCTCCTCAATAGCCGCATCGAGAGAGTCGCTCTCGGCATCCTCTTTAAAATATAGGTATATATCCTCAATCTTATCCTCGTCCATATACTTCGAGAGATAGTATTGGATATTCAACTTAGTACCCGAGTTCACGATGGTCTCAATCTCGGTGAGCAACTCGTCGGTAGTGAGATCCTTGGCACGAGCGATATCCTCGAAGTCCATCTGTCGGTCTATCGACTGGATGATGAAAATCTTGTTACCCGCCTTGTTTGCCACCGACTTAACCACCATATCCTGAGGGCGAATAATCTCGTTCTCCTCAACGTAAGCCTTAATCAACTCGACAAACTCCTTACCGAACTTATTCGCCTTACCTACGCCCACACCAGAGATATTCTGCATCTCCTCGATGGTTATAGGGTACTGAATTGCCATATCCTGCAACGAAGGATCCTGGAAGATGACAAATGGAGGGAGGTCGTGCTTCTGCGCAACCTTACGACGCAAATCTTTCAACATAGCAAAGAGCTGCTCGTCGGCCACACCGCCACCCTTCGGTGCCGATGCTACTGCCTCTCGCTCCTCCTCGTCGTAGTCACGATCCTGCGCTACCATAACCTTGGTAGGCTTTGCAAGGAATGCCTCGCCCGCCTGATTTATAGAGATGAGTCCGTAGTTCTCGATATTCTTATCGACAAAGCCCATAATGAGACCCTGGCGCACAACGGCCGACCAATAGCGCTCGCCCTTGCTCTTGCCGATACCGAACCACTCCAACTTGGCGTGGCCATAGCTCTTTATCGCAGCGGTAGTCTTACCTACGAGCAACGACACAAGGTGCTCCATCTTGAACTTGTCGCCAATAGCCTGCAATGCCTGCAATGCCTTGACCAAATCTTGGGTTGCATCGACCTGTGGTCGTGGGTTACAGCAGTTATCGCACGCTCCGCAGTTATTCTCAGGGTACTCCTCGCCGAAGTAGTGGAGCAACGTCTTGCGACGACACATTGCACTCTCGGCATAAGACTCTGTCTCGAGGAGGAGCAACTTTCCAATCTCCTGCTCGGCAACAGGCTTACCCTGCATAAACTTCTCGAGCTTCTGAATGTCCTTATAATTATAGAAGGTAAGGCAGTGACCCTCGCCACCATCACGACCGGCACGACCGGTCTCCTGATAGTAGCCCTCGAGCGACTTCGGAATGTCGTAGTGGATAACGAAACGCACATCTGGCTTGTCGATACCAATACCGAAGGCGATAGTCGCAACAATTACATCGACACCCTCCTTCAAGAAGGCATCCTGATTGTCGGCACGGGTCTGCGCATCCATACCTGCGTGGTAGGCACGAGCCTTGATATTGTTTGCCACGAGCAACTCGGCCAGCTCCTCAACCTTCTTACGGCTCAAGCAGTAGATAATACCACTCTTACCCTCATTCTGCTTGATGTAGCGGATGATATCACGGTCGGGATCATTCTTTGGGCGCAACTCGTAGTAGAGGTTCGGACGGTTGAACGACGACTTGAAGACCACCGCATCGGTCATACCGAGGTTCTTCTGGATATCCATCTGCACCTTCGGAGTTGCGGTTGCCGTGAGTGTAAT
>JAFYQY010000080.1 GCA_017559685.1 Alistipes sp. | reverse complement strand
GAGGTTAAGGAGCAGTGGGTGGCTCACAAGATTATGGTGCCATTCATTATGACAGGCAACTACACCGTTAAGAGCGTGGTTGCAGCAGGCGAGTACAAGGTTACCGACACTATCGCAGTTGTAGCAGACGTTGACGGTAACGAGTACAATATCACAATGGTGCAGAAGTGGCCAGTTAAGCAGGCTATCCGTTGCTACACCGAGAAGCCACGTCCATCACGAGTTATGGAGACAGGTGTTCGTGCGATCGATACATTCAACCCATTGGCAGAGGGTGGTACAGGCTTTATCCCTGGCCCATTCGGTGCTGGTAAGACTGTGCTTCAGCACGCAATTTCGAAGCAGGCCGAGGCTGATATCATCATCATCGTTGCTTGCGGTGAGCGTGCAAACGAGGTGGTGGAGATCTTCAAGGAGTTCCCTGAGTTGATTGACCCACACACAGGTCACAAGCTTATGGAGCGTACAATCATTATCTGTAACACTTCGAATATGCCTGTAGCGGCTCGTGAGGCGTCAGTTTACACAGGTATGACTATCGGTGAGTACTACCGTTCGATGGGCTTGAAGGTGCTCGTAATGGCCGATTCGACTTCACGTTGGGCTCAGGCGTTGCGTGAGATGTCGAACCGTTTGGAGGAGCTCCCAGGTCAGGATGCGTTCCCTATGGACCTCTCGGCTATTATCTCGAGCTTCTACGCACGTGCAGGTTTGGTTAAGTTGAACAACGGCGAGACAGGTTCGGTAACATTCTTGGGTACCGTATCGCCTGCGGGTGGTAACTTGAAGGAGCCTGTAACCGAGTCTACAAAGAAGGCAGCTCGATGCTTCTACGCACTCTCGCAGGGACGTGCAGACTCGAAGCGTTACCCTGCTATCGATCCACTCGACTCGTACTCGAAGTATTTGGAGTATCCTGAGGTTGAGGCATACCTCGGCGAGAAGATTGAGAAGGATTGGGTGTCGCTCGTTCAGCGTGGTAAGACAATCGTTCAGCGTGGTAAGGAGGCTAACGACCAGATCAACATCCTCGGTGACGATGGTGTACCTGTAGACTACCACGAGCGTTTCTGGAAGAGCGAGTTGATTGACTTCGTTATCTTGCAACAGGACGCGTTCGACGATATCGACGCTAACTGTCCTATGGAGCGTCAGCAGATGATGTACAAGAAGGTACTCGCAATCTGTGAGCACGACTTCGACTTTGTTGACTTCGAGGAGTGTTCGAAGTTCTTCAAGGGTCTCATCAACCTCTTCCGTCAGATGAACTATGCAGAGTGGCAGAGCGAGAAGTTCCACGACTATGAGAAACAAATTGACGCTTACGTCGCTAACCACTAAACCTAAAAGAAAGTTATGACACGAGCATTTCAGAAAATATATACAAAGATTGACAATATCACCAAGGCGACAGTTACCCTTCGTGCAACAGGCGTAGGTAACGACGAGTTGGCTACCGTAGGCGGTCGCCTCGCACAGGTGGTAAAGATTATGGGCGACAATGTTACCTTGCAGGTATTTGCAGGTACCGAGGGCTTGGCTACTAACTCGGAGGTTATCTTCCAGGGCGAGCCACCAAAGTTGCGTGTTTCGGACAACTTGGCAGGTCGCTTCTTCAACGCATACGGTGAGCCACTCGAGGGCGGAGAG
Organism: Alistipes sp.; assembly: GCA_017559685.1. Next base: position 184 of record JAFYQY010000080.1, on the reverse strand, counting down.
CCTATCGAGGGTGAGGCACGTGAGATTGGTGGCCCTACCGTAAACCCATTCCGTCGTTTGCAGCCATCGGAGCTTATCGCTACAGGTATCGCAGGTATCGACTTGAACAACACCATCGTAACCGGTCAGAAGATTCCTTTCTTTGCTGACTCGGATCAGCCATACAACGCTGTAATGGCGAACG
>JAFYQY010000079.1 GCA_017559685.1 Alistipes sp. | reverse complement strand
GGTGTTTATACTTGTGGGCGCAAAGATAAGAATATAATTGAAAATTGGCAATCGAAAAATGACAATTACATAAAAAAAGCCAATGACCAAAGGTCAATGGCTAAAAGTTTTCCGTTTTCCGCTTTCCGTTTTCCGTTATTTATTAAAAGAAAAGGGGCTCGAAAATCTCGAGCCCCTTTTGCTTTTAGTAAATCAAGTCATCGTTCTCCGAGCCGAAGCCTGGGAGGGTGGCGCCTGTGCCACCGATGATTGGTTCGCTTACGTTGTAGCCACGCTCGGCTACAACCTCAAAAATATTCAACTCTGGAGCAGTGTAGCCCAAAATATTTTTCTTCATAATCTGTTCAAAATTTAATGGTTAAACTACTCTGTTATTACTTTGTTGGAACCGATGGCTTAGTTGTGATAACCGAGCAACCGTCGCCTAAAGCGATCTCCTGAGTGATAGGCTTGCAATACATATAGTTGATCCAGTTCTCCTCTGTAATAGGAATCTTCACGTCGTAAGTCTCAACATCGCCGTTAGCATCCTCACCAGTCTCGGTAGCAAAGATTACATTACCACCAACCTGGGTGTTGAGAACACGACGGCCACCCTCGAAACGACCTGCAGGAGTACCGATAGTCATTGCTATCTTACCCTCCATACCGATACCCTTCAAATCGCCATAGAATACACCACCCTGGAGTACGTGGCCAACATCGTCGCTACCGAATGTACCGCTAATACCACCGAGGTAAGTTGCTGTCTTACCCTCGCTCTTGAATGTGATGTTTGCAACATTTCTCAAGTTCTCGATATGCGCTGCACCATTCTCGATTGAACGGCAGTAACCGATAACACCACCTGCGTAGTAGCTACCTGCTGTACCTGCGAACTCGAGGTCAGCATAGTTACCGCAATCCTTGATAGTGACAACCTTATCAGTATATTGGAAACGAACATAACCGATAACACCACCTACGTTACCATTCTTGTCTGTAGCGGTTCCGCTGAATGTTACCTTACCGAAGTTGTTACAGCCGATGATCTCTGTACATCTGTAAGCATAACCTACAACACCACCAATCTGGGTTGTACCACCACTTGCCTTAGCCTGATTTACGTGGCCGTAGTTAGTACAGTTGATAAGCGATGAGCCGTCTGTTGCAGTCGAACCTGCGATACCACCCATTTCGTAGTTTGTAGTTGCCTTACCGCTGCTGTAAATCTCGCCACTTGCAAGGTTTACGCAATCAGAAACGGTTGTTGTACCCTGTGTAGTACCAACGATACCACCGAATGAAATCTCACCACCCGAAGTTGTAGCCTTGTACGAGATAACACCGCCATTCTTACAACCCGAGATAGCAGAAGTTGCGTTGTCCTGTGTTGTTGCAACGATACCTGCAACATCCACACGGTTTGTCGATTCTGATGCGCTGTACGAGATAGGACCATAGTTCTCGCAGTTGTTTACAGTAAAGCCAATCTTTTCTGCTGAAGTACCGATGATACCTGCGACGTGAACTCGGTATGTCTTGCTCTGACCAGCCTTACCAGTCACATCAACAGGACCGTAGTTCTTACAACCCGAAATAGTCAAAGCTGTAGTTGTGTAACCAATAAAACCTGCAATACCGATAGCTGCAGGAAGAGCGCCTGCGATGATAGTACCCTTGCCTGTCGTATCGTTCAACTCACCATTTGTAGAGTCCGAAATCAAGCAGTTAGAACCTGTGTTACGGCCAACGAAACCACCAACGTTGTAAGCAACCGACTTCGACTGAGTTGCAGTCTGCTCGCCTGTCAAAATCATCTTACCGGTGTTGGTACAGTTTGTGATAACGGTTGGCTTGCTAACATTACGGTAACCACAGAAGCCACCGAAGTGAACGTATGAACCAGCAATACCGCTATAAGTGATGTCACCCGAGTTTACGCAATAGTCCATCTCGAAGCGTGTGTTGTTTGTATCGTAACCGTAGAAACCTCCAACACTTGCGTTAGCAGCAGTTGCCTCGTAGTTGATATTACCTGCGTTCTCGCAATAATCGCAATAGATTTCGGTGTAGTTGTTCACGCCAAAGAAACCACCGATGTAAGGGTAGTTGCTCGAAGAGTAAGAACCCTTAACAGTAATGTTACCCGAGTTCTTCACACGGAGATACTCGATAGCGAAGTCGCCAGAGCCTACATAAGCCTCACCAGAGATACCGCCAATCTCAGCGTATGCTGCACCAGCACCCTCAATCTGACCGATTGTCATATTACCCTTGTTCTCGCAGTCGGTAACCTTGATTGTTCGAACGCCCTCTTTAGACGACATATATGCTGCAAAACCACCAATCAAATAACCCGAAGCCCAAGTGTTGGTATTTACGGTGATAGTACCTGTAGCCTCGTTCACGCAGTTGCTGAAGTTACCTGAATAGATAGTATCGAACACACCACCTACATACAAACGACCGCCATTACCTGTCGAAGCATTCTTTACAGAACCAACAGTAATCGAACCATAGTTCTTACAGTTCGAAACGGTTGGTATATCTGTAGTCTCCGAACTTGCCGCCTGGATACCTGTTGCAACACCAGCCAAACGAACATAACCCGAAGCTGTAACGCCATCAGCGAGCGAGAGATTTCCCTCGTTGATGTTGTTTGTGAAGGTCTTAGTTGTAACAGTAGCAGAGAACAAACCACCTACATACATCGATGTGTGGCCACAGCCTACTGCAGTCGAGAGAGCACCTGTGTTCTTACAGTTAGTGAACGAGCCCTTGGTAGTGTAAGCTGCGATACCTGCGATACGCATACCGTTTGCAAGACCGTTGTGAGTAACAGCACCGTTGTTTACGAGCTTGTCGCAAACGATAGTTGCATCAGCCATAACAACGTCGCCGATAATACCCGACAACAAGAAGTCTGCATTAACGTCACTACCCTTAGCGCTCGAAACCTTACCGTTGTTTGTGATGTTCGAGAACTCCACAAGAGCAGTATCAGCGCTACACTTACCTACAACACCCGAAAGATAGATGTTTCCACCATAGTCTGGACCAACGTAGCATACGTCGCCGTTGTTTGTAACGCCATTAAGCTTTGCAGCGCCACCAACAGCACCAACAGCACCACCAGCAGAAGCCTTATACTTACCATCAGCGAACGATGTGATGGTTACAGCAACATCGCTAGTACAGTTGTAGATAGTTGCGCCATTTGCGTAACCCACCAAACCTCCGTGTGCAGTATCATTGTAGCTACCTGTAGCACTTGCCAATGTGAGAGTTGTGTTGTTTGCGTGCAAAGTACCCGCAGCCGAGCAGTTGAGCAATGAGCCTGTCAAAACACGAGCAATCGAACCCGAGAATGCAGCCTCAGTCTCAACGATAGCAACATCGGTCAACTTCACGTTCTTGATAGTTGCAGCAGTGCTCTCGAACAAAGGAGCAGTCAAGCCCTTAATCTCGTAGCCCTCGTCGCTACCACCGTCGAAAGTGTAAGCACCGAAGTTCTTGATTGGAGTCCAAGCCTTGCCTGTCATATCGATCGAAGCAACAACCTTAGCCGAAGTGTAAGGATAGAAAGCCTCAGCAGCCTTAGCGAAGCGAATCAACGCCTCAGCGCTATCGATCAAGTACTCATCGCCAGCCTCAGCTGTTGCGCTGAACTCGATCTCGCCAAACTCACGAACTACACCTACGTTTACAGGCTTAGCATCGCTGTTGAACTTAACAACCATCTTGCCGTGAGCCTCAGTGTTGATCGAAATAACGAAAGTACCATAGCTACCTGCAGGAACGGTCAAGAAGATAGGAGTAGCCTCTGCGCCGAGTACCAAACCCTCACCGCAAGTTACGGTCACGTTGTTTGTAGCACCCTCCAAAGCGGTCAAAGCGCCGTTTGTGCAGTCAACAGTGTAAGGACCTGCGATGTAACCCTTCTCGGTCTTAACAACAACGCTGGTTACCTTCTCGCCGTTACCCTTAACAGCCAAACGAAGAACACCTGTGAGGTGGTTGAGCTGGATAGGAGCAAGTTCCTCACCCTCTGCGAGCTCTGCTGCGTAGCCATACATTGGCGCAGCCTGTGGAGCAAATGTGCCAACAGTGTAAGGCTGAGTTGCAGCGAAAGTTACAGGGTAAACTGTAACAGGAGCAGGAGTAACCTCCTCGCCCTCCTCAACTGCTACCGCTGCCGAAGCAGGATAAACAACGCAGTAAGGACGGTAAACCTCCTCGTTGAACTGGAAAGTAGCGTTAGCCGAGCCACCCGCTGCCAATGGGTTCGAAACAACGCCATTGATAGCGATAGCATCGCCTTCGCTCCAATAGAGTGGGTAAAGTCCGTCTACCTTCTCGCCGAGCTGAGTCTTTGTAGCCTCCAACGAAACGGCAACCTCATAAACGCCACCCTGACCCTCGAGCTTTACGCCGAGGTCCTCGGTTGTGTCAGTTACGCAAGAGAATGCGAACATTCCCGCCACAACCGCAAAGAAAATTTTTGTCAAATTTTTCATTGTTTTTGGTTT